>JAGUXD010000164.1 GCA_020062035.1 Candidatus Brocadiia bacterium
AGAAATTACATTACCCAAAAAGAGCATACAGATACGCATAGATAAAAAGCAGTATTGATCTGTGGTTAAAAATATTTATTTTTCTTGACGCGGTTAAATATAAGGGTTAAAATTGATTTGGTTTGCCCCAGACAAGATTTTATTAAGGGAGGTGATTTATGTCAGAAGAAAAAGAAATCGGTAAGATAGAACATTTTTTCGGCAAAATTCAGGTTGCCGCAATTACAATTACTTCTGGTGAGTTAAAAGTCGGCGATGTTATTCGTATCAAGGGACGAACCACTGACCTTACTCATATTATTGATTCTATGCAGGTAAATCATCAACCGGTGCAATTCGCCAAATCAGGCGATAGCATCGGCATTAAAGTAAATGGTCAATGCCGAGAACACGATACTGTCTACAGGGTTATCCAATAGTTTGGTTTATAACTTGACAGGTAAATAAGTTGATAAGAAAAGAACTATCTTTTTATGAAACCCTTTGAACTTGAGATTATCACCCCTGAAGTATCGGTTTTTAAGGGCAGGATTTATTCTTTAGTTATTCCGGCTTATGAAGGATATATGGGCATTTTAGCAGGGCATTCTTCTTTTATCGGCGTTTTGCAAAAAGGCAATCTCTCTTTTGAAAATCCTTCTGATAACACCAAAGAAAAAAATACTTATCTCGTTAGCGACGGTTTTGTGGAAATCAAGACCATCCCTTTTTCCACTACTAAAGTAACGGTTCTTACTGAGAAGGTTTTCAAGAAAGTATAAACCACAGATTTTACCCCGAAAGTGTTGCGGACCCACTCGGCTTATGACGTTCACATTCAGGGTGGTTATGAAGTTTTCTTGATATGATAGAATTCATAGATGTCCATAAGACATTGGGTAATAAAAAGGTGCTTGATGGCGTAAGTTTCAATATAGAAAAAGGCGAGACATTTGCGATTATCGGAAGAAGCGGCGCGGGTAAAAGCGTAACCTTAAAACATATTGTCGGTTTAATCGCGCCAGACTCTGGTAAAATTCTGATAGATGGTACTGATATTTCTAATGCGGATGAGACCTTTTTAGCAACTATCCGCAAGAAATTTGGATTCCTATTTCAATCCAGTGCGCTTTTGAATTCCCTGTCAGTCGGAGATAATATCGGATTGCCTTTAAGAGAATATCAAGAATTATCTGAGCCGGAGATAAAAAAAAGGATTGATGAGGTATTAGAAATAGTCGGCTTAAAAGGGACAGAAGATTTGATGCCCTCAGAACTAAGTGGCGGAATGAAAAAGCGGGTATCTTTAGCACGTTCTATTGCGAGATATCCTGATATTATTCTTTATGACGAACCGACGACTGGCGTTGACCCGATAATGGGGAATATAATCAATCACCTGATAATCAATCTCAGGGAAAGATTAAAGATTACATCCGTGGTTGTAACACATGATATGAAAAGCACCTTTATGGTGGCAAACCGAATTGCGTTATTATATCATGGTAAGATTATCAGGACCAGTTCTGTTGAGGATTTCAAGAAATCAGATGATGCCTTCATCAAACAATTCGTACAAGGCACAAGTCAAGGACCCTTTGAAGAAGAGGTTTGAGGTGCCAAACAGACATTCCTGGTGGACGGGGAATTTCTGGTGAGGAAAATGAGTTATGGCAAAGGAAGTAAAAGCAATTGTAAAACTGCAGATTCCGGCAGGCCAGGCAACACCTGCGCCACCGGTAGGACCGGCCTTAGGTCAACACGGTGTAAATATCGGAGAATTTGTGACTAAATTCAATGCCCAGACTAAAGAGCGACAGGGTATAATTACACCGGTTATTTTGACCATCTATAAAGACAGAACCTTTGATTTTATCTTGAAAACCCCGCCTGCTTCGGTGCTTCTTAAAAGAGCCGCCGGTCTGGCTCAGGGCTCAGGTCAACCTAATAAGGTCAAGGTTGGGAAAGTAACTAAAGAACAAGTTAAAGAAATTGCTAAAACCAAATTAAAAGACCTTAATACGACTGATTTAGAGAAGGCAGTTAAAATAATAGAGGGCACCGCAAGAAATATGGGGATTGAAGTAATGACAGGGTAAGTAGTGGCGTATTTAATGTTATGAAAAGAAGAAGTAAAAGATATCAGCAAAATCTTAAACGGTTAGAAGAGATAACCGGCCGTTCTGGAGTCAAAGAAGAAAAAGGGACTTCTAAAACAGTTTTTTATGAGCCGTCTGAGGCAATAAAAATACTAAAGCAATTACCGGCGGTTAAATTTGATGCAACGATAAATCTGGCAATACAGGTAGGAATTGACTCTAAAAAGAGCGAACAGCAGATGCGCGGTTCATTAAGTTTACCAAAAGGAATCGGCAAGACGAGACGGGTAATAGTGTTTGCGAGCGGTCCGGAGGCAGATAAGGCGCGGACTGCTGGTGCTGATGAAGTCGGTCTGGAAGAACTTATTAAAAAAATAGAAGGTAGGTGGACGGATTTTGATGTGGCGATTGCCCCGCCTTCGTTGATGAAACAGGTAAGTAAATTAGGTAAAATCTTAGGGCCAATGGGCAAAATGCCATCGCCTAAGACCGGCACAGTTACTGATGAGATAGAAGTAGCGGTGAAAGAATTCAAGGCCGGAAAAATAGAATACCGTACTGATACAGGCGGAAACATTCATATGCCGGTTGGCAAGTTGTCATTTTCTGATGAGGATTTAGTAATTAATATTAATGCGGTTATTGAACATATTAAATCGCACAGACCCTCAGGTATAAAAGGCGAATTTATTCGTTCTATAAATCTATCTTCAACAATGAGTCCTCCATTCCCGCTAAGACGGGATGGGAAATGACATGAGAAAAATAATGTCAAAGAAAATAAAAGATAAAATCATTAAAGAATTATCACAACGTTATCAACCGATAAACCACTGCTTTCTGGTTAATTACAGAGGAATGAATGCCGCTACATTGAATAATTTCAGGTCTTATCTTAAAGAGGGTAAGGTAAAACTAAATGTGATAAAGAATTCACTGCTATCACAGGCATTTAAGGATATAAACACACTTATAGATGGACCGATTGCGGTTGTCTATTCTACAGAGACAGATGGGATTTCCACTGCGAAACGACTAAATACGTGGACCAGCAAAAATAAACTGCCGAAGATTAAAGGTGGATATTTTGAAGGGACAGTAGTTGGTTCTCAGGATGTAAAGAAGATTGCCAAGATGCCATCTCGGAAAGTTTTATTAGCCCAATTAGCCGGCGGTTTCAAAGGACCGACCACAAGATTAGCAAGTGGTTTGTCAGAAATAATCACTCGCTTTGTGCGGACATTAAATCAATACAGTGGTACCTAAGACGCCATAGTAACTCCGAGAATGTTTCTATAAACGGTCATAGTTGTTAAAATTTAGGGTATATTTTAAGGG
>JAGUXD010000127.1 GCA_020062035.1 Candidatus Brocadiia bacterium
CTACTGCTTAATCTATGGCTTAATCCACTGCTTACTTCACTGCTTACTGGACTGCTTAATCTACTGCTTCCTCTTGTGCTTACCGCAGTGCTTACTGGAATGCTATCCGAAGTGCTATTCGGAGTGCTATCCGGAGTGCTTTCCGGAGTGCTATCTGGGGCGCTATCTGGAGTGCTATCCGGAATGCTATCCGGAGTGCTATAACAAACAGGTTCAAACCCTAAACCAATGAACATTACCCGTTTCATATTCGCCCTCCATAAGCATATCCGCTGAAACATCCCCGGATGTGATATAGAAAATGATTTCTATATGCTCTGCAATTCTAATTTCTTATACAATGATTTGATATTTACATTTTTCTGGATAATCTTCATCCCCTGTTCAATTTTAGACAGGGTGTATAGTCCGAAGTGTTTCCTGAGTCGTTCTATCTTTTCTTGTGTTTGTAAAGAGGTATCTCTGATGACCATTACCGGGATATTGTTCTCTTCGGCTTTAGAGAGAACGATATCCGGCGGATAGAGTTTGCCTGTCAGGATGAGACACTCGGTTCGGGTTTCTAATGCGGCAAGTTGAATCTCTACCCTGTCTCCGCTTACTATCACGGCATTGCATTTTGCCTGATTGAACAATCTTAAATCGTTTTCCATATTCATCGTGGAAAGACAGAGGTCTTCTATAATATTTTCCTGTTTATCACTACCGCAGAGTAATTCTCCCTGAAGGACATCTTTGATTTCTTTTATAGAGACGGCCCGAAGTTTTGCAGAGGTGGGAATAATACCAAGGACATCTATTTTATGTTCATTCTTAAGGAAAGGAAGGATTTTATCTTTGAGGTAGTCTATCTGGTGTTCAGGGACATAGTTAAAAACGATGCCGATAAGAAGGTTGCCGAGGACCTTTTTCGCCATAATAAAGCCGTCTATCAGGTCTAAAGGTAGAGAAAATCTTCCGGCCCGATAGCCATCTATCAGGACGGTCTGCCAGTTGCAATCTTTTATCAGGTTTAATTCACTTAAACCAAATCCTGAGCCGCGATAGAATCTGCCTAATCCCTTTACAAGAAGCACATCCTTATCTTTAGAGAATTTTTTCAGGGTGTGAGAGATTTTGTCTGCGAGGTCTATTCTTGTCTTGCCGCTGATGATTTCTTTATAGAGTTCATCGCTTACCACTACGGATGAAAGATTACTAATATGCTCTTCAAGATTAAAGAGTTTATGAAAGAACAGGACGTCCTCATCAGTGAGGGTCCGTTCGTGGCGAAGCGGTTTATTGGCAAGTGGTTTAAGAAAGCCAATCTTATATTTATCGGTGATAAGTTTTTGTCCAAGTCCGGCAATCAGCATATTTTTTCCTGCGGCATCGCTTACTGAAGAAACAAATAGTGTTTTCATATTACAATCTCCTTTTTACTGAAGAACTAATGAACGGAAGAACTAAAGAACAATTCTGTTTTTCAGTCCTTCAGTTTTTCAGTTCTTTAGTGAATGTTTATTCTTGCATCAATCGCTATTCCTCCTTTTGGGAATACTTTATAGGGATTGATATCTAATTCCGCAATCCCTGGAAAATCGGTTACTAATTGAGAGACCTTAAGGATAGTTTCTTTAATTGACTGGACATCAGATGGTTCTTCGCCTCTTATTCCTTTAAGAAGTGGATATGCTTTTATCTCGTGGAGCATCGCATCTACATCAGAAGGTTTTAGGGGTGCTAATCTGAAAGAGACATCTTTGAGGACCTCAACATAAATCCCGCCCAGACCGAACATAATCAGATGACCGAATTGGTTGTCACGAGAGACACCGATAATTACTTCTTTTCCGCCGGTTATCATCTTTTGCACGATTAGACCTTTGATAGTGGACTGATGTGCGTAACGAGAAACACTATCCATAATTTCGCGGAATGCCTTATTTAATTCGGCTGGGGTATGAATATTCAGTTTAACAGCACCGAAATCCGTCTTATGAGAAACTTCTGGCGAGACGACCTTAAGCACGACCGGATAACCAATTTCTTCAGCGTAATCAATAGAATCTTCTAATGATTGTGCCAGGCGAAAATCAGGTATATTGATATTATAATTATTCAAGATTTTAAGAACCTCATCAGTGGTGGGATTTTTGCCTGAAGTTAAAAGCGTAGAGCATAGAGTCCCCGGATGCAACATCGGTGGACTCTTTGTCCCCTTGGACTCTTTGTCTCGCTTCAGCGGGATATTTTGCCACTGATAATGCTGAAACATAGATTCAAAAGCCGAGACAGCGCGTTCTGGCGATGGATAATCAGGAATACCTGCTTGTTTGATGATTTTAATACCGTGCGAGGCAATTTCGCCTCCCATAAAACATGCCAGAATAGGTTTTTCTCCTTTCTGATAGACCTCTACTGTGGCTCTGGCAATATATTCAGGTTGCTCTTTACTTACAGGGGTATAGATTACAAGAATGCCGTCAACATTTTTATCATTATGAACTTCATTTATTGCTAATTTATATCGCTCATAATTAGCATCAGCAATAACATCCACGGGATTATAAATATTCGCCCCTGCAGGAAAATTACTCCGTAGTGTATTTAAGGTTGTTTCAGTAAAAAATGCCATTTTGAGTTTACCTGAACAGGAAGATTTTTCTATGCAGTCTGTTGCCAGGACAGCCGGTCCGCCTGAATTAGTAACAATGGCGATACGCGGTCCTTTGAGTGAGTTTTTAGAATATGGCGGATAACTAACAAAGGCGCGGGCGATATCAAAGAGTTCAGTAATCGTCTCTGCTCTGATGACGCCGGATTGAGTAAATGCGCTCTTGTAAGAGATGTCTTTTCCGGCAAGAGAGCCGGTATGAGAGGAAGCGGCACGGGCGCCAGATGCGCTCGCACCACCTTTTACCATAATTATCGGCTTAAAGCGGCTGACCCAACTCGCAACTTGCATAAACCCGCGTCCATTATCTATGCCTTCCAAATAACCTAATATTACGCGAACACTTTTATCATTGGCTAAATATTCTAACAAGGAAACCTCATCAATATCTATCTTGTTCCCGAGCGAAATCAGTTTAGATAAACCAATCTTCTCCTGAATAGCCCAGTCCAATATTGCCATAGATAACGCACCTGATTGAGAAAAGAAGACAATTTGACCATTGGGTGGCATCTTGTCAGTGGCTGAAAATGTAGCATTAAGAGGGGTAGCAGTATCTATAAATCCGATACAATTAGGACCGATGGTGTGAATGTTATTCTGTTTGCAAATAATCTGGATTTCTTTTTCCAGGCGGGCACCTTCTGGTCCGATTTCCTTAAAACCAGCCGTAATAATTACTGCGGATTTAACCTCTTTTTTGGAGTCAATGGCGGATTTGAGGATAGATAATACCGCAGGCGCCGGCACAGAAAATATAAGTAAGTCAATCGTGCCCGAAATACTCGTAACATCTGGAAAACAAGGCAGACCCAGAATTTTCGTGGCGTTCTTATTAACAGGAAAGATTTTACCTTTGAAACCAGAGTTGATAATATTTCTAACAATGGCGTATCCTAATTTAGTTGGCTCACGCGAGGCGCCGATAATGGCTATAGACGAGGGTTGGAAGAGGCGATTAAGCATTGAATTATCGCATTACAATATTTATTCTTCTGACGCTTCCGATAATTAAGGTCTGCACAATATTGGTTTTTAATTCACCATTGGGTAGGGGTAGAAACACTTCTATTTTATAGAAGCCCTCTGGTAATTCTATTCTGACTTCACCGATTTCATCTGTGGTGAACTCTCGGGTTAGACCACCTCGCATAATAGGTATAATAGGACTGATTTTTATTTTGATACCCTTTAAGAGAGTGTCATGAGAAACCTTTTTATCATACAGATAAATATCTACCTTAACAGTATTCTGGGGATTAATTTCTACTGTCGGTGATTCTAAAGATAAAACTGATTCATAAGCCGATTTATCAATTACCTCATTATTAACTTTTTCATAGTAGTCAGCCAGAACTAAGGAACTTATCAAATTGTCAAGTGCTTTAGTTTTGGAGACATTTCTTTTGGTTAGAATAGAGGCGTGTGTTTTTATCTCTGCTTGCCAGATAAGTGAATAATTAAATGTTTCGTATAACTCAATGCGTCCGCGGAGATGTCCTTCTTGTTCCCATTGTTCTATGGGGTAACTTCCGTCTTTTTCATATATCACTTTTTCCTGTATTTTTTTCTGAGAATTGGTTATTTCATACAGGTAAACGATTAAGTAATAATCAGAAGGACAGGATAAATTAAATACCTCAAAAAACTCAGGTTGATAAAAATCTTCTATTCTAATCGGGTTAGCCACAAATGAGAGAAATTCTTTTCGCTCTAAATTATCTTTAATTTTATATGCTAAAATAGATATATATTGTTTATTTTGAATGTATCTATCATAAGCATCTTCTGGGGCTATATCTTCAGAGAAAAAGGTATGTATCTTTTCCGGCTCGGGTGGTAAAACAGGCACAACCGCAATAGTAGATTTTTCTTCAATCTTAATAGGTAGTGAAAAAACCTTTACTTGATTTGTTAAAGTAGAAGTATCCCCTGAAGTACACCCGCATAATATTAATAATATTAACAACAATAAAATCATTTTATTTGACAACTAATAAGTTAATCATTACCTTAAATAACCACAAAATGTCAAACATATTTGATATAAAATATTAAGAGGAGAATCCACTATGTATTTAGATGCAGATGCCAGAAAATGCACGGGTTGCAGGGTGTGCCTCACAATTTGCTCATTGTATCATTTTAAGGAAGTCAATCCTAAAAAAGCCGCTCTTAGTATTGATGCCAAATTTCCTAAACCCGGTAAATATGAACCGCTGATATGTAATCAATGCGGCATCTGTGCGAGTGTTTGTCCGGTTGAAGCAATATCTGAAAATAATGGTGTTTATATTATTGACCCTGATAAGTGTAACGGCTGTGGTGAATGCGTTAAAGAGTGTCCGACTCAAGTGATGTTTTTACACGAAGATAGTCCTGTCCCGATAAAATGTGACTTATGTAAAGAATGTATCCCGGTCTGTGCACCAGGTGTGCTTTTTGTGAAAGAGTAGTTATGTTCTGATGGACATCGGGACGCCACCTTCCAATAGAGAAGAGTTAATTATGTTCGGATACGCTGGTAAGACATTAAGAGTAGACATTTCTGACGGAAAAGTATCCACTGAGCCATTGAGTGATAGATTGATAAGAGATTATATCGGCGGTCGGGGGTTTGCGGCACGGATACTCTACGATGAACTAAAGCCCGGCATTAGCCCTTTGGGCCCTGATAATAAAATTGTGGTTGCCTCAGGTCCTTTAGCAGGTTTATTTCTACCTGCAGGTGGTAAACTAACCTTTGCTTCTAAATCGCCCGCTACTAATTCCTACGGCGACAGCAATGTCGGAGGTCATTTGGCCGCAGAGATAAAGTATGCAGGATACGATGTAATTATTATTGAAGGCGTCTCATCTAAACCTGTTTATCTTTATATCAATAATGATAAAGTAGAAATCCGCAATGCTCATAAATACTGGGGCAAAGGAACAATTACTTCAGAAGATATTATCAAAAACGACCTCGGCAGGGAATTTGAGATTGCGGTAATTGGACCGGCTGGTGAAAACAAGGTTAAATTTGCCTGTATCTCACACGATTTTGGAAGACAGGCAGGCAGAACTGGTATCGGCGCAGTAATGGGTTCAAAGAATCTCAAAGCCATCGCAGTTAAAGGCAGCAAATCCTTAAAACCAGCAGACCCGGATAAATTACTATCTATCGGAAAAAAGGCATTCGCTGACTGTATCAAACATCCTGCATGGAAAATCTGGTTAGAACAAGGCACCGCAGGTGTTACGGTCTGGTCTAATGAACAAGGTTCTTTCCCGACCCGCAATTTCCAGAGCGGTTACTTTGAGGATTATAAGAAAATATCAGGCGAGGTAATGGTAAAAGAAACTATTGTAAATAATAAAGCGTGTTTCGGCTGTCCGATGGCTTGTGGTAAATATGCCAGGACAAATAAGAATGGCAAAGATTACTATGTAGAAGGACCTGAATACGAAACCTCAGCAATGATTGGAGGAGATTGTGCGATTGGGAACATCAGGGATTTGACCTACGCCAACTATATCTGTGATGAATTGGGTATTGATACGATTTCGGGCGGAAGCGTTGCTGCTTTTGCTATGGAGTGTTATGAAAAGGGAATTCTTACTAAACAAGATACGGGCGGTGTGGAATTAAAATTTGGTGATATTAAGGCATTTGAACATATAATGAATCTTATCTGTCGGCGCGAGGGATTAGGTAATATTTTAGCAGAAGGGGTAAAAACCGCCTCTGAAAAAATAGGCAAGGGCTCAGAAAAGTTTGCAATGCAGGTAAAGGGCTTGGAAATTTCTGGCTATGAATCCAGAAAGGCACCGGCAATGTTATTGTCTTATATGACCTGTGATATCGGAGCGCATCATAATAGGGCCTGGGCAATCATACATGATATTCAGGCAGGCCGCGATGTCATCGCCGGTAAATCAAAAAAGGTTATTGAACTTCAGCACATCAGACCGCTTTTTGATATGCTCGGTTGTTGCCGACTCCAATGGGTGGAATTGGAGTTATCGCTTGATTATTATCCACAATTAATGAATGCAGCAATCGGAAAAAATTATACAATGGACGAATTACTCAAGGCATCAGAAAGGGTCTGGAATCTCACACGGCTATTCTTGATAAGAGAGTACGAAAAGACATTTGGTAGGCATTTTGATTATCCACCAACCAGGGTTTATGAAAATGGCGTTATCTCGGGTCCTACAGCAGGCAGTAAAATCAAGAAAGAAGACATTGAACGACTCCTTGATGAATATTATCAAAGACGTGGCTGGGATAAGAATGGTCGTCCTACACCAGAGAAATTAAAAGAATTAGGATTATAAAAATGCAATGCTAAAAATATTTCTTATTCGTCACGGAGAAACCGATTACACAGCAGAAAAACGTTATTGCGGTGCTATTGATGCGCCTTTGAATAAGAAAGGCATCAGGCAGGCACATCAACTGAAGAGATTACTCGGTAATAAAAAAATAGATGTTGTCTATACAAGCCCGCTTAAAAGAGCAGTGCAAACCGCAGAGATAATTTTTAGGTCCCGCACTGTAGAAATCTGTAAGAGTTCTTTATTAAGAGAATCGCATTTAGGTAAATGGGAAGGTTTGACATTAAATGAGATTGAAAAGCGGTTCCCTGCAGATGTTAAAAGGTGGTACCAAGACCCCTTAAACTATGGTTCTACAGGCGGTGAACCTCCTGTAGTTCTTCATAGGCGCGTGAAAAGATTTCTGAATGGATTATTAAAACGTTGTGAGAATAATGGTTCTATTAAGACCATTACGATTGTAACTCATAGCGGTCCGTGGAGAATCATCAAAGGAGAATTAACCGGTAAGGGCTTAGCCGATTTCTGGAAAATGGAGCCCAAAACAGGAGAATGTAAGATAGTTAAAGTATGAGTAAAAGATTAATTTTGATTACAGGTGGTTGCAGAAGCGGTAAGAGTAGTTATGCTATGGAACTTGCTAAAAAGTTTCATAAGAAAACAACTGTTTATGTCGCCACAATGACATTTAAGGACGATGAAATGGCGGAACGGATTAAGGCACACCAGAAATCCAGACCCTCTGACTGGCAGACCGTTGAAGAAGGTAAAGATGTAGATACTGTATTGGTTAACCTTAAAGGATTATCAGAAGTTGTTCTTATTGATTGTCTAACTATGTTGACTTCTAATCTGTTTCTGGAATTAAAGAAGCAGGAAAATGTTATCCATCGTATAGAGAGTATCTTACGGGTTATCAATGATTCCGATTTGACAGTTATTATGGTAACAAACGAGGTTGGGGCAGGTATTGTACCCGATGCAAAATTAGGCAGAGATTTTAGGGATTTGACAGGCGCGGTTAATCAGTTAGTGGCTCTGTCCGCTGATGAGGTTTATCTGATGATCGCGGGGATACCGATGAAGATAAAGTAAAGCCACAGACCCCGACGTTACGTCGGGGCTGATTGAAAGGAGATAAATAATGCAACTACTTAAAAATACTATATCAAACATCGGGAAACTTGATTATGCGATAATGGAAAATGTCCAGAAACGTTTGGATAATTTAACCAAGCCATTAGGCAGTTTAGGTAGATTAGAAGAATTGGCAAAACATCTGGCAGGGATAACCACTAATGAAAAGCCATGTGTTAAGAATAAGGTTATTTTTACTCTCGCGGCTGACCACGGTGTAACAGAAGAAAAGGTCAGTGCCTATCCTAAGGAAGTTACACATCAGATGGTCTATAATTTCCTGCGAGGTGGTGCTGGTATTAATGTATTAGCCAAACAAGTAAAAGCCCGAGTTATTATTGTGGATATCGGCGTAGATGGAAAATTGTCCGGCTCAGGGTTTAAGAATTACAAGATAAACAACGGAACCAGAAATTTCACCAAGGGTCCTGCAATGAGAAGAGAAGAGGCGGTTAAATCAATTGAAACAGGTATCAGATTGGTAGAAGAAGAAATTCCCAAAGGTGTGGATATCGTAGGCACAGGCGATATGGGTATCGGTAATACTACAGCCAGCAGCGCTATTATTGCTGTATTCACTGGTAAGAAGATAGAGGATGTTACAGGTCGTGGAACAGGAATTAATGATGCCATTTACAAAAATAAGATTGCGGTGATAAAAAAGGCAATAGAAGTAAATAAACCAGACCCAAACGATGCTCTGGATGTCTTATCAAAAGTTGGTGGTTATGAAATAGGCGGGATTGCCGGTGTGATTTTAGGTGCGGCCAAAAACAGGAGACCGGTTTTTATTGATGGTTTTATATCAGGTGCAGGCGCTCTGATTGCCACAAGATTAGCACCACAGGTTAAAGATTTTATTATTGCCAGTCATTGCTCGGCAGAAAGAGGTCATAAATCTGCCCTTGAACTGATAGGATTAAATCCTTTATTAGACTTAAATCTCAGACTCGGCGAGGGAACCGGTGCAGTATTAGCAATGAATCTTGGTGAATCTTCTATAAAGATTCTCAACGAGATGGCGACTTTTTCTGATGCAGGGGTCTCGGAGAGTAATTTATGAGATTATTTATTATTGCTCTCCAATTTCTAACGCCGATATACTTAAGTTCTAAAAAAGTAGAGCCAAAAGATTTAGCCAAAGCAATGCGATTCTTCCCTTTAATCGGACTACTAATTGGCTTATTCTTGGTGCTACTCAAAACCCTTTTGTTTTCATTAGGGTTTTCGCCTTTGATTATCGCAACA
>JAGUXD010000155.1 GCA_020062035.1 Candidatus Brocadiia bacterium
ATTTCATTTTTCGTTTTTCGCTTTTCATTTTCCGTTTATAAACCGATAGTTTTATCTGGCGAGGGTCAGGACATAGATATTCTTTGCGCCGTTCTTCTTTAGGACCCGGCTGATTTCAGATGCAGTTGCCCCAGTCGTAAGCACATCATCTATCAGGAGTATATTTTTTCCCTTAATTCGTTCCGGTATCTTTATAGAAAATGCGTCCGCAAGATTATGCTGCCTCGCCCTCTTGTCCAAACTTGCCTGGTCAGGGGTTTCTCTTACTTTTACCAGATTATTTATCTCCAGAGGAATACCAGATACATCAGACAATCTTTCTGCTAATAATTCCGATTGATTAAAACCTCGTTCTTTTAGTTTTTTATAATAAATTGGTGTCGGAATAATCATCTCTATCGTTTCTGATAAAGAAGATATTTTGAAGTACTTATCAATGAGTAAGGATGATAGGTCGTCCAGTAAAACCTTCTCTTTAGCATATTTGAATTGATGGATTAATTCTTTAAGCACATTCTCGTATCTACCAACTGCAAATACACGGTTAAACCGTTGCGGATGATAAAAACATTCCCTGCAGAGTGTCTCTGGTTGCACATACGGGCCCAGACCTATTCCGCATTTGAGACAACTTGTTGCCTGGTTAATAAACTCTATTTTATTTCGGCATCCCGAGCATAATGCCTTATTTGCGGTATTATTCAGAGAGATAAAGCAAACCAGACAATACCGCGGATAAAATAGGTCAAGCACTGCATCAGCAAGGGCGGATATCTTCATATTTGGTCATAAATACAAAGAATTGTTGCTTTATGCCACTTTTTGTCATCACAGCGGGATGATAAGAATTCTCATAGTTTATGGCTATCATTTATTTTACCCTTAACCTTAATTCAATCAATAAGTTATATAAGTTATATAAAATATTATTTTTCTTGACAAATATCATACAATCTGGTATAAAAATTGCTATATTAAGAAGTGATATCTTTAATATCAGTCAACCCGGGAAAGGGGGTGAGAATTAGTGGGCTGGTTAGATAATGAAGGTATTGGTTCCGCTGAAGCGGAGCGAAACATTAGAAACCTTATAAAAGGAGAAGAGTTTTATGCGTAAACAAGGTTTTACGTTGATAGAACTGATGATAGTGATAGCGATTATCGCGATTATCGCGGCTATTGCTATTCCGAACCTGTTAAGCAGCAAAATGTCTGCTAACGAAACATCCGCAATGGCCACACTTAATGTCTTTAAATCAGTAGAAGCAGTCTGGATGCAGGGTGATACCGATAGAAATGGAACCAAGGATTTCTGGACATATGATGTTTCCTGTTTCAATCGGATGTTTCGTGCAGACGGCACTACACTGGTTGCCGCAATAGATATATCTGTGGCAAAGGCAGACATTGGGATGGCCGCTAATGATGTGTTTGACGTAGCTGGGGCCTATGTAAACACAAGACCTACTCTTACGGCGAATAAGGGATACTTCTATAAGGCAATACTGAATAGTGACAATACGCCTACTGCGTATAATATAAATACGGCCGGCACGAATGCTGTAGCGGCTTGCAACAACTTCCTCTGGGGATTTTGCGCTGCCCCTGCTTCTTATAATAACAGTGGTATAAAAACCTATATTATCAACCAGGCAGGGACAACTTACTCACGGGATATAGCAATTAGCAGTAACCCGACCGTATTAACTGATTGGGATGTCGGTGGGAGTTTAAATGCTGTTGACACCTGGCCCGGCTTAGACCCGACAACTACAGGTTGGACCGTAGACTAAGCTTATTTTGTGTTGCTTGAGCAAGGTAGTAGTGTAAAGGGCGTTCCCCGATGGACATCGGGGACGCCTTTTTTGTTTACAGTATAGGAAAGTATCCCGCTTAAGCGGGATTTTCTTGACGGCTGTCCAAAATCTGTGTAATCTGTGGCTATGCTGAATTTCATCTTCTGTGTTCATAATCATCAACCAATCGGCAATTTTGAGGATGTGTTAGAATCCGCCTATCGTCAGGCATACGAGCCGTTCATTGAAGTCCTTGACAGATTCCCACAGTTCAGATTCTGTCTGCATATCAGTGGTCCTCTTCTGGAATACATCAGCAGAACCCATTCTAAATACATCAGCCGTGTCAGAAAAATGGTTCAGGACAACCGTGTAGAAATTCTGGGTGGTGGGTTTTATGAACCAATTTTTACAGCCATCACTGATGATGACAAGGTCGGACAGATTACCCTTTTTAGTGAATATTTAGAGGAATTATTTGGCAAGAAGCCGAGGGGCATCTGGCTTGCCGAGCGCGTCTGGGAACAATCATTAGTAAGACCACTCGCCCAGGCAGGTGTTGAATATACTATTATTGATGATTTCCATTTTAAGACCGCAGGGTTTCTTTCTAAAGAATTACAAGGTTATTTTATTACAGAAGACCAGGGTAAGACGCTATTCTTGTTTCCTATCCCTGAGAAACTTCGTTATGAGATTCCGTTCAAGGAGCCGCAAGAGACCATCAATTACCTCCAGCAACAAGGTCATAGCCAAGACCCAAACAAAGTAGTCTGTTATGCTGATGACGGCGAGAAATTCGGTCTCTGGCCCAAGACATTTGAACATTGCTATGATAACAAATGGTTAGAACGATTCTTTCAGGCACTGACAGAAGCAAAGAACGAGGTCAAGACAATCACCTTTTCTGATGCGATAGATAGCCAGAAACCCATTGCCAAGGCATATATTCCAAGTGGCTCTTATCGTGAGATGGCTGAATGGGTCCTATCACCTGATGCGCATATGGTCTATGAGGGCTACAAAAAGCATCAGCCCGAGCATACAGAATTTACCTTAAATCCGGGCGGATTCTGGCGAAATTTCCTCGTAAAATACCCTGAGATAAATATAATGTATTCAAAGATGCTTGAAATAAGCCGGAGGATAAAGACATTCACGACACGGTTATCTAAACGAGATAAAGAGATATTAGAGACAGCGCGGCGGGACCTATATCGCGCCCAGGGCAATTGCGCCTACTGGCACGGTATCTTCGGCGGCTTCTATCTGCCTCATCTCAGACACACCATCTATCATTATCTGCTCTCTGCAGAAGAAACACTCTCTAAACTCAAGCCGACCAAAAAGACAACAATTGATATTTCGGATTTTGATTATGATGGGTCCTCTGAGGTCCGTTATTCTAATGGTCTAATAAACTGTTATTTTAAGCCCCAAAAGGGCGCAGGACTTTATGAATTTGATATTATCCCGAAGAAGTTTAACCCTTTAGCCACAATCAGACGCAGGCAGGAGTCATATCATATTAAAATCCTTCAAGCCCAGGCCATCAATGCCGTCAAAAATATCGCAACCATCCACGA
>JAGUXD010000019.1 GCA_020062035.1 Candidatus Brocadiia bacterium
AATTATGGGCGAGGTTCACAACATATTGATAAATAAGGGGTTATAAGACGAGGGAATATACGAGATTTTTACAGAAATTCCGGAGATGATAGTTGAAGTGAATGAAGAATCAAAGTGGATTTTTCAACTATTTGACAGAACAAATAATTTTTATATCGTCTATGCCTTCAAGTATCTTTTTCTAAGTGGACAATGTGAACTTAAATTGATATGGTTTATTTCGTTTCTTATATGAAATAGGATTGTCTTTTATCTGGAAGATATGTTTAAGAATTGTCCGTAGATTGGATACATATCTTGCCAAAAGCATGTGATTATCTTTTGACCTTAGTAAAAATGGAGCGCCGGTCGGGTCCCCCGCTAACTCCCTGAGAATATTCCATTCCTCAATGAACTTATCATGACCCTTTTTGTCATCTAAATTTAATTGCTTATAGGTAATACTTCTGGGGAACGGGTTTTTGCCGTTTATATAAATAAGAACTTTATTCTGTTTGGTAAATGTTATTTCAATAGCATCCCACCTTTTCCCCTTGCTACGAACACGTATTTGTTCTATCTCCTTGGTCGGATGCTTATCCTTGGTGGCGTATGTTTTCTTGGACTGTTTTGCTGCTTGACTTTTTCGGACATTTTTGATTGCCGAATTTAATCTATATCTGATAGTTTTAGCAGGAGATATGACAGAAAGGTCTCTTTGACATTGCGTGCATTCAAATGGATCTTCTTGCTTCACGGCTTGTTCATAGTCCTTAACATCTAAAAGGGTTTCACAGTCAGGACATTCAATATATTCTACATTCAGGAGCAATCCCTGTTTTGTGAGCAAGTCAAAGACGGCTAAGACCCGACTCTCTCTTTCTCGGAGTTTACTTGCGATTTCATCAGGCCTAAAAACAGATGAATGTCCACAGTCATACAACAACTCATCTATCTTTACAATGATATTTCTTAAGTCAGGATATTTATTCGCAATGCGCTCGCACTCTTGAAAGAACATACTTAATGTCCTCATCCCTATTGGACGTGGTGAAATTTATCCGTCCTTTGTTGCCAACAATAATAGTATGGACTTCTTGTTGAAGCGGATTATGGTTGGTAGAGTTTTCAGAAGCAGCAAGCCAGTAAAAGTTGCCGATGTGCCCGATTGACTCTTCGCGTATCTCACCTAATGCGTGGTCCAATGCCCTCTCGCCTAAAATTGAATCGTGAGGAGTGGGACTCTGGGCTGTAATTGCCCTGCCGCCTGGAGAGCGATAGCCAATAATGTGCGAACGCGCTTCTGGCTTATCTTGCGCCTCCAGTTCATTGAGTTTTTTAACAGCCCTTTTTATGTCTATCTTCTCAAACTGTGTTATATCCAGGCAGGGCTTAACCAATCCAGCAAATTTTTCCTCTTCTTTCTCGTATCTCGAACCGCTTGGCAGTTGTGAAATCTGGAGCATTGCGGTATTGGCAACTAAATCCCAGGTAAAAATAATAACCCCGCGAACAACTTGAAGAATATATGCCCTTAATTCAACTTTTTCCTCGTTCACTGTTTTTTCTTCATCATACTCTTCTCTTCGTTCTTGATATTCACGACGTTCTACGGCATAAATCTTTAATTCCTGACCCGGTTTATAAACGATTGAGGAAATAGTAAGCACTTCAGGCAGTATCAGAGGAAGACGGGCGTTTAAGTATTTGGAAAAACCTTTTTCTTTTAAGACCTTATTGACGTGTTCATCTGATTTCCATTTTTTCACCTGAGATTCCGGTCCTTCGTAAAGAATGATATGTTGCTTGCCGCAGGGAGCAAGCGTGTCTATAAAATTCACTATATCCTTATAATTCAATTCCCCCTCGTTGAGACATTGTTCTATACGCTCACGGAGTTCCGGTTTTGTGCCTGAAGCAGGAATATCACGGCTGGCCAGGAATTTCCTGATTAAATCCCCTTTAAGGGCCATAAGATATTGCACAATCTTTTCGCATTCCTCTTTTGAGTAAGCCTGACGCGATAATTCTTTAAGTGGTATATTATCTGAAGTCATATTATATCTCCTTGGTTATGCCTAATCTAAATGTGTGTCATCACGGATTAGTGTGGGTAAATAATGCCTGTTCTGGCCTCTAACCCACATATTATTAAAGAGTTAAGGATGGCGGAAACATCGTCTTCCACCCCCACCTTTTCTTTGAGGGGGTGGAAAAGGGGGAAAGTAAAGCGATTTATCTCATTACCTATCAGTGCCCAGATGCCCCGATTTCATCGGGGGGGGTCGGGGTCTGTGGTTCCTCTTTGAAATTCCATACAACAAGTTAACCCTTGTTAGTGCAGAGGTTTTATTACTGGTCTCTCGTACATAAATAGGGTCTGCTGAAAAATGATTTTATATCTTATCTAACCCAAATTTCATTTTGCCATAACCGATTATCACTAATATTGCAGATAATGATTCTCCAATGTTATTTGTATAAGTGCAAGGTTTTTGAACAGTTTTCTCATTTTCTCTTGCATTTTATCGCCTGAAAAACAGTCACATCATACCATTTCTATCTGATATTACAAGAATTATAGAAATGCTTGGAGTTTTTC
>JAGUXD010000075.1 GCA_020062035.1 Candidatus Brocadiia bacterium
ACCTCCTCTCAAATATTTCTTTAATCTTAATATCGGCATCTGGAGGTGGTTTTTTTATCCTTTTATATACCTATCTACCAAGTTGGGGAATTTCTGAAGGAAAGGGTCAATGGTGAGGAGACCTTCGCCGAGGGGAGGTTCAAGAGGTTCAAGGTTCAAGAGTTTAAGGGTTTCACGACTTCCTCCGAGGTCCATTGTCCAATAGGTATCTTTCTCACCGACACCAATATCTATATAAGAGGGCTGTAGAATATTGCGATGATGCTCAGGGCTATGAATACCATGCGTCAAATACCTGCCTGCCGATGGTCTGTCCCATTGCGATATTTTCGCCCATCCCGGATAGCGGATAACCGGCTCCCTGACACCGCACAAACGGGCTGACATTACCGGAAATATGGCTGAAGTATCGTTTCTTTGCCATATCTTGAGAATGCGCCTGGGCTGCCTTGACTAATGCAGGATGAATAAACAATGCCCGTAAGCCCATCATCACACGGTATTCGTTGGCTGCTCTAATCGCTTCTATTTCCAGCCCGGATAACAGTCCCGAAGGATTTCGAGATTTGTCCTTTCCGCCAGAGGCGGATCTGCCTCCGGCATAGGTCTGCCCAAAAAGGACTGCATCCAAAATCAGTGCGTTATTATGTCTTAATACCCTTTGGTTGTAATCAATAAGCCCTGCCTCGCTTTCTATTAAGGAAAATAAAGCCATAATGCAGTGGCTCGTCACCCAATTCCCATTGTTCTTGTTGAGACGAGCCCTCTGGCAATTTAGTCCGGACAATGAGGAATAATTTATCGCTGTGAGGTTCTGATACCTTTGTTTCTGTAAACATAATAACTGACATCCTTCATACTTAAGGTTAATAAATCGGAATCCGCCATCCCAGTGGGACTAACGAACTCCTTTTCCGTTATTTCTGTTTATAGTTTACTCTAAAGTAAGAGAAAAGTCAAGAATTTAACCAAAATTTTTATCTTTTTTGCCAGGCGAGAGGAATAATAATGATGCAGAATAATTCTAACCTGCCTGCTAACATACAAAAAACAAGCACCCATTTACCAAGAACAGAAACCGTATGGTAATCTATTGCGACACTTCCGAGCCCTGGGCCTACACCTCCCATCGTTGAAAGAACAGCACTAATAGCACTAATGATATCAAGACCAGACATAATCAAAATGGAAGATGTCCCGAAAGCCACAAGAATATAGAGAAAGAAAAATCCCATAATATTTGCCACATCGTCTTTCTCCAGAGTTAAATTACCGATTTTGACCGAGAAAACTTGATGGGGCTTTAATAGTTTCTGGAACTCGTGTTTGGCTACCTGTAAAAGTACCAGGAGTCTTATTTGTTTCAATCCACCTGCGGTTGAGCCAGCACAACCACCAATAAACATCATTATCAATAAAAGAAATCTTGCTACATCGGGCCACTGATTAAAATCGGTCGTTGCAAAGCCGGTGCAACTAATCATAGAAACAACCTGAAAGATACTATCGCGTAGAATCAAATCGCTTCTAATTATCTGATATGTTTTGTGTTGAATAATATGACTGATGCTTACAATAGCCACCGTAAAGAAAATAATAATAATAAAACTTTTTAGTTGTTTATCATTAGCCAGCGTCTTAAAGTTACCCCTCAAGACCTGATAATGGGTCTGGAAATTGCAGGCCGCTAAAAACATAAATATTGTGATTACATAAATTACATAGTTATTAAAAGAGCCAATACTTGCACTCTTGGTGGAAAATCCACCGGTCGCAAGGGTGGTAAAAGAATGACAGATTGAATCAAACAAAGAAAGCCCGCAGATAAGTAATAAGATTACTAACAATCCGGTCAACAAAATATATACACGCCAGAGGATTTTGGCAATCTCGCTGAATCGCGGTTTTAATTTTTCCCGCTGAAGCGGAGAAATGCCTCCCCCAGGCGCTTCTAATTTGAAAAGTTGGTAACCGCCGATACCTAAAGCAGGTAATATCACAAGTGCCAGAATGATAATACCAATCCCACCTAACCATTGAGTGAAACTCCTCCAGAATAACAACCCCCTGGGAAGAGATTCTGGGCTTGGAAAGATAGATGCACCTGTAGTCGTGAAACCGCTCATTGTCTCAAAGTAGGCATCAGTAAAAGAGCATACGCCGGAAAAATAAAGAGGCAAAGACCCAAAGAATGTTAAGATTAACCAGGTTGAACCCACAACAATAAACGAATCGGCAATTTTAAGCGGCTCGCTCTTACCGGCACGGAAAAACCATTTACCGGCCCATCCCACAATTAAACTTAACAAAATCGTCAGGATAAAGGAAATGGCCTCATCAGATTTCAAACCGGATGTTGTAAGTGCTATCAAGAATGGAACAATAAGGATTAATCCCAGGATAATCAAAAAAGTAGAAATAGTGTAAAAGATGTTCATCTTGATTCTTGGGCGGAATTATTTAGAAGCAATAAATAAATCTTCTGCCTTTTTTATCGTCTCCGGAAGTGTGAAGAGAATTATTTTATCACCCGGTATAATAATCGTGTCTCCCTTAGGAATAATCGGGCTATTATTTTTTATTATCGTTCCGATAATCATTCCTTTGGGTAGTTTCAATTCATTCAAGGGCTTTCCGATTACCGCAGAGTTAGCAACCGCTTCCACTTCCAGAACCTCAGCCCCAAAATCCTTCAGTTTAATAACGGTTCCTATTTTTCCGTGGCGAATATATTCCAGAATAGCGCCAATCGTAATCAATCGCGGATTTACCACCACATCCATCTCTATGGAATCCAGCACATGGACATAATCAGGGTCATTAGCCAGAACAACAGTCCTTTTTGCACCGGATTTTTTGGCGATTAATGCGGATGCAAGATTATCTTCATCATTCTCTGATAGGGAGATAAAGAAGTCAGCAGATTGAACCCCTGCTTCCTTAAGGATATCCATATTGGTTCCCTTGCCTTTAAGAACCGCTACTTTATTAAGGAAATTTACGGCTCTTTCGGCTTTTCTCTCATCCGGCTCTAAAATTATGACCTCTTTAATATTGTCCTCTAATTGTTTGGCTAATTCTAATGTAATATCCTCGGCGCCGTAAATAATTACTTT
This sequence comes from Candidatus Brocadiia bacterium, assembly GCA_020062035.1. Taxonomy (GTDB): domain Bacteria; phylum Planctomycetota; class MHYJ01; order JACQXL01; family JACQXL01; genus JAGUXD01. Next base: position 3,117 of record JAGUXD010000075.1, read on the forward strand.
TTCTAAATCCCAGACCCTTCTATTTAATAACGGTAAAAACAGAGGTAGGGTATCTTTAGCCACCACCACATAAATATCGTCGTTTTCTTTTATTTCATCATCACCTTGTGGGATAAAAACCTGATTGTTACGGGAGATGCCGATGATTAAAAATACATCGGTTTCAGAAATCTCTGAAAGTTCTTTTAACTTCTTGCCGACAATAGATGTATTTGAGGTTACATTAAACCCGCAAAAGAGAATCTGGCCATTTACGAACTGAGAGACATAATTAGCCCCTGGAATCTTCAGTAGTTTTACTATCTGTTTAATAATTATCTGGTCAGGATTAATAAAACGGTCAACATAGCGGGTAGAGTTAATAGAATCAATACTGGTTAGTTCTTCATTACTGATTCTTGCTATGCGAATTTTCTTGCCAAAGCGGGAAGCCAACATACAAACAATAATGTTTGCTTCATCTATATTAGTTACAGCGACGACCATCTCTGCGGACCCTATTTGGGCTTCCTTTAAGATGCTCGTTTTTGTTGCATTTCCAACGATGGTTATTACATCAAGGGTCTCAGAAATATTTTTTATCTTTTCTGCGTCACTATCAATTATAGTAACCTGATGACCTTCACGAGAAAGAACCTCTGCTAAATTCACTCCGACAACACCAGCACCAACAATAAGTATTTTCATAAAATTCCCATTATATCCTCAAAAAAAAGAAGGTCAAGAAAATGACTATAATTTTCCTTGACAAGTCAGAAGAGAATGTTTATCATTATTTCTTTAAGAGATTGAAGAAAGCCACAGATTACACGGATTTAAGGAGGGTAGATGCATGGCGGTTATCCAACAAGAGATTCGGCTGGAAGGCTCTAAAGGCAGGAAGAAAGTAATAGCGTTATTTGACAGTGGTGCTACTTATTCCTGTATCACACCGGCACTGGCTAAACAATTGGCACATTGTGAACCACTTCCCACGCCAATGAAGTTTGGTACCGCTAAGAATGGTGAAAAAGTTACAGCCGAAGAATGTATCAGACTTAACTTCTACCTCAATGGCTACCGCTTCTCGGATGAATTTATGCTCATTCCTAACTTATCAGAACCTGTGCTCATTGGTGCGGCAACTTTACAAAAATGGCGGATGAAATTAGATTTTGAACACGATAAGGTCATTATTGACCCACGCGTAACTAAACTAAGATTGATTTAAGAAGAAGGTGTTGTATGCGTGGGGGCGGTGCCGACGAAACCCGCTAAATATTTCACTCACAGGACAGAGTTTTTGTCCGCCGAAGGCGGATCCGCCTCTGGCTGGATAAAATAGCTCATACGAGGTGCGGTAAGATGCTGTGGTTATTTCAGGAAAACAACGTCCTGAAACCAGCATAAATAACTGAACTCTTGAGAAAATAGTTTTAAGAAACCAGTGCTAAACTCTCATAAATCTGTGTTGCTTCCCATTGGTC
>JAGUXD010000130.1 GCA_020062035.1 Candidatus Brocadiia bacterium
ACCAAACAGAAAATGGAACAATTGGGTTTGGATATGAAGATTTCTTTTGTGTATTATCTTTTCGGAGGAGAAAAAATAACCATTTATTTTATAGCAAAAGAGCGAGTTGATTTTCGGGAGTTGATTAAGGATTTGGCAAATGAGTATAAAAGCCGTATAGAGATGAAACAGATTGGTGTTCGTGATGAAGCAAGGTTGTTATCTGATATGGGGTTATGTGGTTATGAATTATGTTGCAGGGCATTCTTAAAAGAAACCGAAGCGGTTACGATGAAGATGGCAAAAAACCAGATGGCAAGTCTGGACCCCCAGAAAATATCAGGGGTGTGTGGCAGGTTGAAGTGTTGCCTTCGTTATGAAGACGAGGTATATGTTGACTTAAGGAAAAAATTACCCCGTAAAGGAACTATTATCAAAACCTCAAATGGTATTGGAGAGATTGTTGATTTGGAAGTTATGGCACAAAAGATAATAGTAGAATTTGAAAATAAAAACAGGATAAAAATTTCTGCTTCTGAGGTTTTAGAAATAGTTAAAGAATCAACGGTAAAAGTAGAAGAGGAGAAGGAAAGTGCGTCCTAAATATTATATCACAACACCGATATATTATGTAAATGCACAGCCGCATATAGGAACGGCATACACAACAATCGCCGCAGATGTAATGGCTCGGTATAAGAGATTATGTGGCTATGAGACATTTTATTTGACAGGGACAGATGAACACGGACAGAAAATACTCCGTGCCGCAAATGCCGAAGGAATGAATCCCAAAGAATACGCTGACAGGATTGTAAGTCAATACTATAAAACATGGGCTGACTTGAATATTAAATACGACTATTTTATTCGCACCACAGACCCCAAGCATCAGAAAGCAGTGCAGACCTTATTTAGCAAGATTGCTAATAACGGAGATATTTATAAGGGAAAATATTCTGGTTGGTATTGCACTCCCTGTGAACGTTATGTGTCAGTGAAAGAATCATCCCCAGAGGGTTTGCGTGGTGGGTGTCCGGTCTGTCAGAGACCAACAGAGTTCCTTGAAGAAGAAAACTACTTCTTTCGTTTGAGTAAATACAGAGACAAGATGCTTGATTATCTCAAAAAGAATGGAGATTTTGTAGAACCAGTTTCAAGATATAATGAAGTTTTTTCAAAGATAGAAATGGGGTTAGATGATATAAGCATAAGCAGGGCTTCTTTTGACTGGGGAATTCCTTTGCCGAGCGACCAGAAACAAATAATCTGGGTATGGTTTGATGCCTTGACAAATTATCTATCAGGGGTGGGTTATCCTGAAGATGAAGGTATTTTTAAGAAGTTCTGGCCCGCTGATGTGCATCTTATTGCTAAAGATATTCTCTGGTTTCATGCGGTAATTTGGCCGTGTATGTTATTCTCTGCTGGTTTAGAGCCACCGCTTAAGATATTCGCACACGGCTGGTGGACAATGAATGCAGATAAAATATCAAAGTCAAAAGGCAATGTAATTTATCCGGCTGATGTGATAGATAGATTTGGTGTTGATAGCATTCGTTATTTTTTACTGAGAGAGATTCCATTCGGGCAGGATGGAGATTTTTCGCTCCCTGCACTCTTGAGACGGCATAATAATGAACTTGCTAATGAACTCGGTAATCTCATTATGAGATGTCTGACGATGATTGAAAAATATAATGGGTCTAAAGTGCCGAAGTCAGAAGGCATTGATTCTTCTAAAGAACTATGGAATGAGTTATTTACTTCGTTAGAACAGAAATTCAGTGCTTATATGGAGTGTCTCCAATTCAGTCTGGCGCTGGAAAAGGTATGGGAAGCGATTAAAATGGCTAATAAATATATTGATGATACTAAACCATGGGTTCTGGCAAAGGAAAAGACAGGACGTTTATCTGATGTCCTGTATAATTTAGCAGAAATAATCCGTCTTGTTTCAGTGTATTTGATGCCTTTTATGCCGAATACCGCAGAGATAATCAGACAACAATTAGGTATAGATGATGAGATGATAAGTATTCCTTCAGGTTTATCATTCGGGCAGATAAGACCCGGAACAAAGGTAAATAAAGGAAGTGCGCTTTTTCCTAAGGTGGAATAAATCAGATATTGACGAAAAATTAAATGACAGATATAAAAACTGGTTTTGAAGAAAAAGACGAGTTAACAGGTAAAATGTTTGGGGGATATCGTCTTATCAGGAAAATAGGTGAGGGCGGGATGGGCGTTGTTTATCTGGCACATCATATTGCGCTTAATAAAAATGTTGCGATTAAAATATTGCCTCCTTCTTTTGCTCAGGATGAAGAACGGGTAAAAAGATTTGTCAGAGAAGCCCGCTCGGCGGCGCAACTGGAGCATCCCAGTATCATTCAGATATACAATATTGCTAAACATGAAGATTTCTATTTTATTGTGATGCAGTATGTTGAAGGTGAGAGTTTAGCCACTAAAATAAAAAGGGAAGGGAAAATAAAATTATTAGAAGCATTAAAAATTATTAAAGAAGTAGCGATTGCATTAGGTGCTGCACACCAGAAAGGAATTATCCATCGTGATGTAAAGCCAGAGAATATAATGCTTAAAACAGACGGTGAGGTAAAACTTATGGATTTCGGTCTGGCACGAGTATTAGATATGCCGAGCAAGATTTCCCGGACAGGCGATATCCTCGGCACTCCATATTATCTCGCACCGGAACAGGCACAAGGGTTTAAAGTAGATGGACGGGCTGATATTTATGCCCTTGGTGTTACGTTATATTATATGCTCAGCGGTAAGAGGCCTTTTGAAGGAGACAGCACTGTATCTATTATTTTGAAGCACATCAATGAGAAGCATTTACCTATCAGAAAAATCGCTCCTGAAATCCCCAAGAATTTAAGCGTTATTATTGATAAAATGCTTGAGAAAACACCTGAGAATCGCTACCAATCAATAGATGATTTAATTAATGATGTGAATTTATGCTATGATGGAATTACTACGGTAGATACTGCTCCTGCCTACTCAAAAACCACAAAACCTATAACCACTTTTATTAACTGGAAGTTTATTATCAGTGCGGCAATAATATCCTTGTTCATTGTGATGGGAATTTCTGTTAGGAGTAAGAAGAAACAACAGGGATTTTCAAAAGAGCCAGCCGGGATAAATAGTAGAGAAACCCAGCAGGTTCGGATTGAGGACCTACTGTTCCAAGGAAAAGATGAACTAAAAAATAAACTTATTAAAAGCGCTAACGAGTTTTATCAGCATCTCGTTGATAAAAATTATGAGCAGATACAACATTATTTTTATATATCTGAATACATTTCTAAAGACAAGGCAGAGCAACTTTTAAATATCTTGAAACGAAAAC
>JAGUXD010000199.1 GCA_020062035.1 Candidatus Brocadiia bacterium
AAAAGAACAAATTCTTCTGTTTCTCCGTTTATCAGTCCTTCTGTATCTTTAGTTGACTTGAACAGGACAGGCGTCCCACTGGTAGAAATCGTGTCCAAACCCGAGATTCACTCCCCTGACGAGGCGTACCAGTATCTGACAGAACTTAAATCAATCCTTATTTATTTAGGGGTTTCTGATTGTGATATGGAAAAGGGCTCGCTTCGTTGCGATGCCAATATCTCAGTGAGACCAAAAGCCCAAAAGATATTCGGAACCAAGACAGAAATTAAGAACCTCAATTCATTCAAGTTTGTAGCCAGTGCTTTGGAATATGAGGCGAGCCGTCAGATTGCCTTGTTAAAAGAAGGTAAAAGAGTGGAACCCGAGACGCGGTTATGGGATGAGGAAAAACAACAGACCCGTTTGATGCGCTCCAAAGAAGAAGTCCAGGACTACCGCTATTTCCCTGACCCTGACCTGATGCCTTTTAGGATTACCAGAGAACAACTTGATACAATAAAATCGTCTCTGCCTGAACTACCACGACAACGAAAAGCACGATTCATTAAACAATATCAACTTCCGGAATATGATGCCGGTGTTTTGTTGCAGGACAAAGCCCTGTCTGATTATTTTGATGAATGTGTCCGGTATTATCCCAATCCGAAAAGTATCAGCAATTGGTTGATGAGTGAACTCCTACGCTATCTCAATGAGAACAAGATAGACCTCAAGGATTTTGGTATCAGACCTCAACGGCTTGTCGGATTATTGAGACAATTTGATGAAGGAAAGATTACCGCAACTACCGCAAAAGAGGTCTGGGCTGAAATGCTCTCCAGCCCTCTGTTCGCAGAAGAAATCGTTGAGAAAAAGGGACTATTGCAGATTACTGACGATTCTGCATTAGAGACATATGTCAAGGATGTGATAGAAAAGAATCCAAAGATAGTGGGTGATTACAAGACAGGCAAGAAGCCGGCATTGGAGGCGCTCGTGGGCCAGGCAATGCGTCTTTCTAAAGGCAAGGCACAACCTGACAAGGTCAGGGAATTCTTAAAGAAACATTTAGGCAACTAATTTGGGATTTCAGAATAATAAGTTAATAAGTTGACAGGGATTATTACTTCTATAAACTTATCAACATATAAACTGAAATATGAGGTCTAATATGCGAAAGGTATTTTTGTGTGTAATGATTCTGGCGGCTCTTCAGATTGGTTGTATCTTTTTACCGTCCCTTGATTTCAAGGAAAAGTTGGAGGAAAAATTCGTCTATGGCAACGAAAAGAGTTCCAACAAGATTCTCTTCCTACCGTTAGAAGGCGTAATTATGAGTCAGGAAAGTAAAAGTATGCTTTCTTCACGCAATATCACTACCCCTGAAGAAGTCAATGAGTTATTGAAACAGGCAGAAAAGGATAAGGCAATCAAGGCAATTATTCTTACGATAAACAGCCCGGGCGGTGCGGTTACTGCCAGTGATATAATCTATCGCACGATTAAGGAATTCAAGGAAAAGAATCCTGATAAAAAGATAATTGCTTTGTTGCAGGATACCGCGGCCTCAGGTGGCTATTATGTCGCCTGCGCCTGTGATTATGTACTGGCTCATCCAACCACGATTACCGGCAGTATTGGGGTCATCTCGCTTTTTATTATTGCGGAAGACCTGATGGGAAAGATTGGCGTAGAGACCACCGTGATTAAATCAGGCAGTGCAAAGGATTCTGGCTCGCCTTTCAGAAAAATGACCGAGCAGGAAAAACAAATCTTCCAGCAGATAATAGACCAACTCTTCAACCGCTTTGTAAATATAGTCCATCAGGCAAGAAAAGAGCAACTTACTAAAGAAGGGGTTCTTTCTTTAGCAGATGGCAGGGTCTTTACAGGCGAAGAAGCCCTGTCCCTAAAATTAGTTGATGCAGTCGGATATCTCTCAGACGGCTATAAAAAGACATTAGAATTCAGTTCACTTAAAGATGCACGGGTGATAAAGTACCATAAAAAAGGCGGGCTCGGCGGGCTTTTTAATCTCTCTTTACCACAATCAGAATTAGGTAATTTAAGCGACTTTATTCTCAAGGATGCCCATAGCCGCTTTATGTACCTCTGGATGCCCTCTCTTACTTCCCTCAAGGCAGAATAATATGAATAAGGTGGGAGGATTCCAGGGATAATGAGGTTATTGAGAAGCGACTGCGTTATGAAAGGTTTCATGTTAATGATGGCGATGCAGTAAAAAGCGGTGATGTGATTCAGGTTGAACTCAAGGTTCAGAGCGATAACGATTATACCTATTTATGATTAGAGAATATGAAGCCCATGTGAAGACGGGAAGTAATCATTCAGCGCCTTGACAGATAGAGTTTTAGTTTTCCATGGTTTAATGAGTTTAATAGCAGATGTTGCGGCACGGGCGGCTGCAATGTTGCTGATAAAGGGTATGCCTAATTCAACGGCTAATCGTCGCATCCGATAGCCATCTCTACGAGGACCAGAACCCTCTGTAGGAGTATTTATTATTAATTGTATCTTTCCTTCGCGCATCAGACCCAAGGCATTGGGTGATTGTCTTTCTGAGATACGATAGATTGTCTCAACCGGAATCTGATGGATAGAAAGGTATCTTGCTGTTCCGGCAGTTGCCTTGATGGTCAATCCGCTTTCAACTAATTTGCGGGCAATCGGAATAATATTATTTTTGTCGTCATCACGAACCGTAATATAAACACTGCCTTCTATGGGTAAGGTATTGCCTGAAGCCAGAGCCGCTTTATAATATGCCTCGCCAAAAGTATTGGCAATTCCCATTACCTCACCTGTAGATTTCATCTCCGGTCCTAAGATAGGGTCAACACCAAATAATTTTTGGAATGGGAAGACAGGTGCTTTGACAGAGATATGAGAAATCTCGGGTTCGCTGAAGGCTTTCCTTTTAGAGGCATCCCCAACCGCGGTCCCTTCGGGTTCGCTGTATAATGCTAGTAGTCCGAAATCAGAAAGACTGAGCGGTTTTTTCATCAAAGGTGAAAGCATCAAGGCAGTGGCAATCTTGGCAATGGGTATTCCAATAGTTTTAGAGACATAAGGAACTGTGCGGCTGGCACGTGGATTGGCTTCAAGGATATAAACCTCGTCATTTTTGATAGCCAGTTGGATATTAATCAGCCCGATGCAATTTAGCGCCAATGTTATTTCTCTGGTAATCCGTCTTATCTCTTCCAGAATATCTTCTGAGAGTGTTTGTGGAGGCATAACACAGATGGCATCACCTGAATGAACCCCGGCTTCTTCTATATGCTCCATAATGCCGGCAATAAATACTCTCTTGCCGTCAGAAACTGCATCTACATCTATTTCAATGGCATTATTAAGGTATTTGTCTACAAGTACAGGATGTTCGCTGGAAATTTTGATAGCGGAGGTAATATAGAATTCCAAATCTTTTTCATTATGAACTATTTCCATACCCTTACCACCGAGGACATAACTGGGGCGCACCAGAACCGGATAGCCGATTCTGGCACATTCCTCTTTTACTTCCTCAAATGAATAGCCGGTGCTGGCAGGCGGTCTTTTGATATTCAGTTGATTAAGGAGTTTCTCAAACCTTTCTCTATTTTCCGCAATGTCTATTGACTCAGGTGATGTTCCTAAAAAACGGGTCCTAATGTCGCTTCTTTGAGAAAGTGCCTTTTGTAGAGGGATAGCCAGATTAATAGCAGTCTGACCTCCGAATTGTAGGATAATTCCATCCGGATTTTCGTATTCAATGATATTCATCACATCCTCAAAAGTAATCGGTTCAAAATAGAGTCGGTTAGAGATATCGTAATCAGTTGAGACGGTTTCAGGGTTGTTATTGACCATAATTGCCTCAAAGCCGTATTGCCGAATCGCCATTGCTCCCTGGACACTGGCATAATCAAATTCTATGCCCTGACCAATACGAATCGGTCCTGAGCCGATGACAAGGACCTTTGGGATTTGGGATTTAGCCGTGCCGTCGGCCTGAGGCACGCCCGAAGGCGAGGTGGTATAAGTAGAGTAATAATACGGTGTCTTTGCCTCAAACTCAGCGGCGCAGGTGTCTACCATTTTGTAGTCCACTCTGAGACTGCATTCTTGAACCTTTTGCCTGACTTTTTCTGCTGGTGTCTGTGCCCCGATGTCACATCGGGACGC
>JAGUXD010000201.1 GCA_020062035.1 Candidatus Brocadiia bacterium
TAGGTTGATACTCCTTAACTCACATCCTCCTTTAAGAGGAATTATAGTCCCGCTTTAGCGGGATTATCTAAAGCAAGGACTTTTTGGACAGCCTGATAACATATCTAACAAGTGTCATCTTATATGTCAAGAAAATTATTTTATTTTCTTTGTGTTCTTTGTGTCTTTGTGGTAAAATATATTTTATTGTATGGAATTTCAATGTTTCCAGAATGGACATTGGGGTTCGGTCGTGTCGTCCCAGCGGGGCGCCACTTCCTCAGGGCGAAGAATCTAATTTACATTAAGAAAGGTAAAAATATGATAATACCTATTTTTGGGGATTTCTACAACGCTTATAATTCCAAAATAAGTGTTGGGTAAGGAGAATTTTATGTCACAGAGGCATGTTCACCCTGCTTCAGCGGATTCAAAACCCCGACCGAAATATTCTGGTTTTAGCGAGATTTTTATCTCTTCCAGCAAACTGATTTCAATTCGCACAGAAAAATCATTCCAGCCACCTACCGATATCTTTGAAACCGATAATGAGATAGTTATTCGTAGCGAACTTGCAGGAATGAAACCAGAGGAAATTCTTATCTCGGTTGATGGTAACCATTTAATAATTAGTGGCCATCGTGATGAAAGACCTGTAGACTTATTCCTGCCTGGGCGGGACGGGACAAAGAATGCCGATCACCCCGACGTTACGGCGGGGGCACGGGGTCCCAAGCGCAGTTTCACACAGATGGAGATTGATTACGGTAAGTTTGAGAAGGTGATAGAACTCTTTTGTCCAGTTGATGCAAATGAATCTCGTGCCTGTTATAAAAATGGTTTTCTGGAAATAGTAATTCCGAAGTTATCTCAATCTAAACGAACATCCGGTTCTCAAGAAGTTACAACAATAAAACATATTGAAATTATACAAGGGAATTAAACCCTTACAGGGTAAACGGATTTAGCAGATTTTCGGTATCGTCAGGAGGATTTTAATGAGTGCTACTGAAGACAAAAAGAACTTTGAAAGCATTTGGGATGACTTAACTGAAGGAAACCCGGCAGAAGACCAAACGCCCCGTCCCCAGATGTCCATCGGGGGAGGGGATAAAATAACAATGGAATTACCAATTATGGCTATTAAAGATATGGTTATTTATCCATCTACATTTTTTCCATTAGTTATTTCTCATGCCCAGACAATTCATCTAATTGATGATGTAGTATCTGGTAGTAGAACATTTGCTTTTGTGGCTATTAAACCATCGGTTGGCCCCGTTTCCCGCCCCGATGGACATCTGGATGAAATTGATGATACTTCTAACGGGGTTAGTGAATCTCCCGATGTTATATCAGGGATAGTTTCTATAGAGCCAGAAATTAAACCAACCGATTTATATGAATACGGATGTAGAGTTGAGATTGTTAAGATGATAAAATTCCTTGAAGATAATGTTCGGCTTTTACTTCAAGGTATGGAACGGGTTAAAATAGAAGGAATTGTGGAGCGAACACCTTATCTTAAGGCAAAAATTAGCGTTGCTAAAGAAACGATGGAACAAACTCCTGAATTAGAAGCACTTATGCATACCGCGAGTAATCTTTTTATGAATATTATCAGTCAACTTCCACATCTACCCATAGAAGAATTACGGCTCTCCATGATGAACATCAATTCTCCGTTAACGATGTGTTATTTTATTGCGTCCAATATGAATTTCCCGATAGAAGAGAAGCAAAAGATATTAGAAATAGATAGTATTAAAGATAAATTAGAACGAATGATTCGGCTCTTAAACCGCGAAGTAGAGGTATTGCAAATAAGTGGCAGAATCCAATCTGAGGTTAAAGAAGAGGTTACCAAAGTTCAAAGAGAGCATATTTTACGAGAGCAGATGAGAATTATTCAACGTGAATTAGGTGAAGATGACCCTATGAAATCTGAGGTAAATAAACTAAGATCCCAGCTCGCTGAAGCAAAATTATCAGCCGAAGCCAAAAAAGCTGCAGAGGATGAACTTAATCGGCTTTCAAGAATTCACCCGTCTTCTGCAGAATATTCGGTCTCAAGAACTTATCTGGACTGGTTGATTAATCTGCCATGGAATATTTCTACTGAAGATAACTTAGACATAGACCGTGCCGCTAAAATCCTTGATGAAGACCACTATGGCTTGGAAAAAGTAAAAGAGAGAATTTTAGAATATTTAGCCGTAAGAAAACTAAAACAGGATATGAAAGGACCGATTCTTTGCTTTGTCGGTCCACCTGGGGTTGGTAAGACTTCGTTAGGCAAATCAATTGCCCGGGCTTTAGGTAGAAAATTTGTAAGGTTTTCTTTGGGTGGTATTCGTGACGAGGCAGAAATTCGCGGGCATCGCAGAACCTATGTCGGTGCTTTGCCCGGCAGGATTATCCAATGGCTCAGAAAAGGCGGCTCTAAAAACCCGGTCTTTATGTTAGATGAAATAGATAAAATAGGTGTTGATTTTAGGGGCGACCCATCATCGGCTCTTCTGGAAGTCCTTGACCCTGAACAAAATAACTCCTTTTCTGACCATTATTTAGAAGTGTCTTTTGATTTGTCCGCAGTGATGTTTATTACCACTGCTAATATCATTGATACAATTCTACCTGCTTTGAGAGACCGGATGGAAGTTCTGGAACTGCCTGGTTATATCGCTGAAGAAAAACTAAAAATAGCCCAGGATCATCTTATTTTAAAGCAATTAAAAGAACACGGTTTAGAAGCAAACGAGTTAAAATTTGAGCCAGAGTTAATTCACAAGATTATCAAGGATTATACCAGAGAGGCAGGTGTTAGAAATCTGGAGCGGGAAATTGCTACGGTTTGTCGCAAAGTAGCAAAGCATAAGGCATCTCAGGGGCTTTATGTCGCATTCAATCCCCCGTCTGCTGATAACATAGAAGATTTTCTTGGCCCAGTGAAATATTTCTCGGAAATAGCCGCAAGAGTCCCAGAACAAGGCGTTGCTACCGGAATGGTCTGGACCCCCATTGGCGGTGATATTGTTTTTGTAGAATCTACCAAGATGAAAGGAAATAATAATCTTATTTTAACAGGACATTTAGGTGATGTAATGAAAGAATCTGCCCGTGCAGCTTTGACTTTTATTAGAAGTAAATCAAAGAAATTCAAAATTCCGGAAATTTCTTTTAAGGACTATGATATTCATATTCATGTACCAGCCGGGGCAATTCCAAAAGATGGGCCGTCTGCTGGTATCACTATTGCAATTTCTTTAATCTCTCTTTTTATAAATAAGCGGGTAAAGAATAATATAGCGATGACTGGAGAGATTACTTTAAGTGGTAAAATCCTACCGGTGGGCGGTATTAAAGAAAAAGTTATCGCGGCAAGAAGAGCCGGCCTTGATACTATTATCTTACCAAAACATAACCAGAAAGACCTTAAAGAAATACCCGAACATATCAGACAGGGACTTCGCTTTGAGTTAATAGATACCATAGAAGATGCTGTTAAAATAGCGATATTATAAAGTAGAGTTATGGATAAAATAGGCAGGAGGAATCTAAAAACATTCTCCGCAGGTGCGGCATTAAATGATATCGGCGAGGAAATGTATGCTCCATACCTACCTTATTTTGCCGCAACCTTTCTGGGTGTTTCCGGATTCCAATACGGATTGATTGAGGGAATCTGTGAAGGTATCAACAGAATCATGAGGTTATTCACCGGTTCTTTTACGGACCGGGTGGGCCGCAAGATACCGGTTATTCTTGCCTACATTCTTATTCCGCTTTCACGGCTGGGGTTGACATTGGTCAAAGGCTGGGCGGGCTTTATTCCTTTTCGCGGATTGCGTCAAATCGGTCGCTCCTTACGTGACCCAGCCAGAGAGGCATCTATTGGTGAATCTGTTCCGCAAACAGAACGCGGCAGGGCTTTCGGTATCCTCAATATGGTTGATACAATAGGTGCTGTTTTAGGCCCTGTTATCGGTGTTTTGATTCTTTACTGGGCTACCGTGGGCTTGAAAGGGACGACGCCTGCTATCGGCAGCCCGTTAGAAATCTGGGGCGGGCTTAAGACCGTATTCCCCAAAGAATCATATATCTATCTGTTTATCTGGGCGGCATTGCCCACCATTATCAGCGCCTGGATTATCTATTTCTTCCTGTTTGAAACACGGATGCCCTTTGCCAAGCCGGCAAAGACCCAAGCAAAGCCACAGAAAAAACAAGAAGATTTTTCACTGCGGACATTCATCTCAACTTTAAAGCCAAATTCTCCGTTCCGCAAATTGGGCTATACCACGCTTTCCCATATGATACTGGCATTAGGCGCTGTGCCGGTTTCAATGATATTGTTTTACGCCTCCAATAAATTATCAGCCGCTCCCATAGAAAACGGAATACTTTTTATTACCTATGCGATTTCTCATTTTCTGACCTCGTATCCGGCAGGGTGGCTGAGCGACCGTCTGGGCAGGTTCTATACGCAGGTAATGGGCAATATTCTGTTTATCCTGGCGCTTATTTTGATAATCTTTGTAAGAAGTCCATTATTCTTGATAGTGCCTTTGATATTGTATGCCACCTTTGAATCCATCTGGATAACCAACCGTCGTGCTGCAATAGCGGATTTGTCAAAAACAGAAGCGTTCGGCAAGACCTTCGGCAATTTCTCGGCGCTTTACGGATTCCCTTCAATAATCTGTCCGATATTATTTGGTGCTATCTGGAGTTTGCTCGGTAGCGGATTTGCCCTTTTCGTCTCGGCTTTATTCCCACTGACCGCAATATTTATACTGCCCCAAAAAAACTAACCGCAGATTAGACAGATGAGCATCACACCATATCGGTATGACGTAAGAAATTTCTTTCCAGATATGCTCAGAGTAACCTGTGGTTGCTTTATAATTCTTATTTATGCACATCATTGCAATTAGTACATCCGGTAGAGAAAAATCTAATACCTCAAGGATCCTTCAGGTAATGCTTTCCAGATTGTCTTCTTTGGGCGTCCAAACAGAATTCATCTGGACCGGTAATAAGGAAATCAAATACTGTAGGGCGTGCGAATACTGTATGAAAGAAGACAAATGTAGCCAGAAAGATGACTATGAAGAAATACGACAGAAGATACTTGCATCCGATGGAATTATTCTCGGCTCTCCTAATTATGCATTTCAGATATCTGCCTCATTAAAATCATTATACGAACGAAGCCACTCTCTTCTCTATTATACCCGTAGATTGAGCCAGAAATATACAATCGGTATATGTGTTGGTGGTCATTCGTATATGACAGATAAAATAGCCAAGACTATAGCGCAAGGTATCTGGCTCTGTGGCGGTTATTATGTCGGTTATCTCGGCGCGGTCTCGGTAAACCGTGATGAACTTCTATTAGAACAGGAAAAAGAAACCCTGCATAAAGTAGAAGAACTATCTGAGAAACTGTTTTATGCAATACAGAAGAAAAAGAAATTCTGGTGGCAGGATTTTATAAGAAAACGATTCCTTTATCCTCAGGTCTCGGCAATGGTCAAGAACAATAGGGACAAATACCCATTTTTGTATCAATACTACCAATCTAATAACTATTTGCGCTGAGATGTTAGATTATCTAAAAAATGAGTTGCAGGAATTAAACAGGGAAGGTCTTATCAGAAAACTGAGGGTGATTTCAGCCCTGAAAGGCGCCTATATTAAGATAGACAACAAATGGCTTATCTCATTCTGCAGTAACGATTATTTAGGATTAGCCCAACATCCTAAAGTAAAAAAGGCAATGCTTGAAACGACAAGGAGGTTCGGCGCAGGCGCCGGCTCGGCACGGCTTCTATCAGGAACAACCCTGCTCCATCACAAAGTAGAACAGGAACTCGCTAAATTCAAGAAGACCGAGGACGCGATATTTTTCACCTCTGGCTATGTCGCTAACCTGAGCGTAATCACATCCCTTGTTAAGAAAGATGATATTCTCCTTTGCGATGAACTAAACCACGCCAGTTTAATTGATGCGACACGACTAACCGGAGCAAATATCAGGGTCTATCGCCATTGCGATATGGACCATCTGGAACGATTACTCTCCAACCGGGACTCACGCTCTACGCTCAATGCTCTACGTTATATTATCACTGATACAATCTTCAGTATGGACGGCGATTCTGCTCCGCTAAAAGAAATTACGCGGCTATCAAGAAAATATGGTGCCTGCACAATTGTAGATGAAGCACACGCAACAGGCGTATTCGGCAAAAATGCAAGAGGCATAGCAGAAGAATCAAACACCGAAGACCGGATAGATATAATTATTGGCACAGCCAGTAAAGCCCTGGGGATAGTTGGCGGTTTTGTTACCGGTAAAAACGTCTTAACAGATTATATCCGCAACAAAGCCCGACAGTTTATTTTTACGACAGCGCTGCCCGCTGGTGTATGTGCTGGAGTCATTGCTTCGCTCTCTATTCTTCAAGGTAAAGAAGGCAGTGACCTACGTGCGAAACTCTGGGAAAACACGGATTATCTTAAGTCGCAACTTCTCAAAATGGAGTTTGATTTACGTAAATCCGTGTCTCCGATAGTTCCTATCCTGCTCGGCGATACCAGAAAAACCATCTGGTTCTCTCATGAACTCTACAGAAAAGGACTATATGTTCCGGCAATCAGACCGCCGACGGTTCCGCAAGATGCCAGCCGACTCAGAATTACCCTCACTGCAATGCACTCTAAAAAGGACATTAACTTACTTCTCCAGACACTTCAGCGAATAGTTAATAGGGATCCGCCCCGATGAAATCGGGGTCGGGGTCTGTGGTTGTCATGCCTGACCCCAAAAGCATTCGGGGTTTGGCGGACAATTTTTCTTGACTTTTAAGCCGAGTTTGTTAAAATAGAAAAATCCAGCACACCCCGAACCCCGAAAGCATTCGGTGCGGGGTGTGCTGAGTAAAAGAAAGGAGAAAGTATGGCAGTTGCAAGAGTAACACAAATAGTGGCGTCTTCACCGAAAGGACTTGAGGAGGCGATTCAGGAAGGGCTAAAAAGAGCGAATAAAACTCTCAGGGGTATTACTGGTTTTGAGGTTACTAAAATAAATGCTAAAGTACAAAATGGTAAGATTTTTGAGTATCGTGTCCATCTTAATATAACTTTCATCTTAGAAGATTAAATATTGTGAATGATGTTTCTGTCATCATTGTCAACTATAACACTAAAGAACATCTTCTGAAATGCTTAAAAGCACTCTTGGAATATGCCCAACATATAACTTATCAGATATATGTAGTTGACAACGGTTCTACGGACGGAAGTTGTGAGGCGGTCAGGGAAGTTTATCCTTCAGTGAATCTGGTCTGTAATGAGAGAAACTATGGATTTGCTAAAGCAGTAAATCAGGGTATAATAAAATCAATAAATAGCCGATACTATTTTATCTTAAATAGCGATGCAATTGTTACTGAAGGAGCAATAGAGAAATTAGTGCGATTTCTGGATAGTAAGCATCTAACAGGAATTGTCAGTGGACAATTACTTAATATAGATAACTCTCGCCAGCATTCATTTGATAATTTCCCAAACCTTTTAAGTGAATTAATCGGAAAGGGGCTTTTAAGAATTGTTTTACCCCATTATTATCCGAGTAAGAAACAGCTCTATACTGGACCGATTGAGGTTGACTCTTTAATCGGGGCCGCGATGCTTGTCAGAAAACAAACCATAGAAGATGTGGGTTTGCTTGATGAAAACTTCTTCTTATTTCTGGAAGAGACGGACTGGTGCTATCGGATGCGACAGAAAAACTGGAAGGTATATTTTCTTCCTGAAGTAATTATTTATCACACACAAGGACAATCAAAAAAATCCGTTCTTATTAAAGCAAAGATAGAATATCTTAATTCTCTCTATAAATTCTACAGGAAACATTATTCATTGATAAGTTATATTTTATTGAGGTTGATAAGACCCATTAGAATAATGCTGGGGTTGTTTTTTTACATATTAGGTTTGATTTTAACATTCGGCTTAGACAAAAGATGTCAGGGGAAATTTTTGGTATATTCGTCATTATTGCTCTGGCATCTGATGCTTTGTTCGGAAAAAATGACCTTGAAAGGTTGACACAAAGAGATTTATTTGATAGGGAGAATCAGGTATTTTGGTGTTTGATAATGCTGGGATAGCTCAACAGCGGAGCTCCGGTTTTGTAAACCGGCGGTTGCGGGTGCAAATCCCGCTCCCAGCTTTAGAACTTGTTAGTCCCGGCGGGATAAGTCCAGACGATACCTCGGAACAAATATCAGATCCTGATATTCTGATAATCTTGCATGGGCAGGTACCCAAGCGGCCAAAGGGGACAGACTGTAAATCTGTTGCGCTTGCGCTTCGTAGGTTCGAATCCTACCCTGCCCACCAGAATTTTCCGACAAGGAAAATTCTGGTGGCACCAAAGCGAGCGTTAAATGCCCCGACAAGGGGCATAGCGAGTGAAAGTGCCTACAACAAGATTGTTGCGAGCGTAGTTTCCCGCTATGCTAATGTAAAATAAAGCGGGATCTCATCACAAAGTCGCCAGCGGGATCCCGCTGGCGAAACTAAAATTATACAACGGGACAATCTATATACGCGGGAGTAGTTCAGTGGTAGAACAATAGCCTTCCAAGCTATATACGCGGGTTCAATTCCCGTCTCCCGCTTTCAATGAGCACATAAGTTATGGGGCTATTATTTTTTACTCTTGGGCGGCATAACTTATTTGTGCGAATTGAATCCTTGACATCGAAGATGTCAAGGACCTACTGTTAAGTAAATGATTATGTCAGAAAGAGAATTCTTAGAGCCGGTATTTATCGATGCCTTTGATTTGGATGATGCGTGGTTTCAGTGTCTATCTCAGATACTGGATAAAGGGCATGTCTATACCATAACCCGAGGCAGTTACGAAGGGCGGAAACGCCTGGAGTTCGATTTTGTAGTGGTAAGGACTAAGAAACCAGCGCATCAAATTATTCCCATAATTCCGGAAGGAATGAGTATCCCGGTGCCTACAGATATGGATTACATTCAGGGATATTTGAGTTATCTTCTTACCGGCACGAAGACAGAGACGGAAGATTATACTTATGGAGAGAGATTGGTTGAGCCTAAGGTAAAAGTAAAACAGAATATCGATGGAAAAGAAATGGTTAAAGAAATGCCTTTAGATGTGAATCAGATAGAAGAGGTAATCAGAATTTACAAAGAAAAGGAATTTGGGACAAATCAGGCAATAATGGAGATTGGCATGCCTTCTGATATCAAGTTAGCTGATCCTCCATGTTTACGGCTTATAGATACAAGGGTGCGTCATGGGAAGCTCCATTTTATCTTATATTTTCGTTCTTGGGATTTATGGGGTGGGTTTCCTTCTAATTTAGGTGGATTGCAGTTAGTAAAGCAATATTTGGCAGAAGAAATCGGTGTTGGCGACGGCGAGATTATCGCTGTCAGCAAAGGCTTGCACCTTTATAATTACAGTTGGGAGTTAGCAAAGCTCAGGACAAACAAGTCTAATCCTTCTGCGCTGCAGAATTTAGGAATGAAATAATAGGCATGGAATACAAAGGGGCGAGGTTTCATTTTATAGAGCAACAGCTTGAAGGGAAAAATAATAATAATGCAAAAGCTTAATATTTCTGTTTTAGGAGATGGCGGTTGGAGGTGCTGGTGTGACTATAAGTGCGCACCGTTTAGCACTCACTAGCCTCAAGATGTGAGGCAGGCTGGGGGCTGTCGAAGATATGAGAATATCAATTCTAGGTGATGGTGGCTGGGGTACAACATTGGCAATTTTATTGCAGCATAAAGGTTTTAAGGTCAGCCTTTGGGGTGCTTTCCCGGATTACGTTTCTTATTTAGACAAAAAAAGGATAAATACTAAATTTTTACCGCAAATTAAAATACCCAAAGATATAGAAATCACCTCAAACTTAAA
>JAGUXD010000143.1 GCA_020062035.1 Candidatus Brocadiia bacterium
AGCGGGACTATAATTCCTCTAAAAGGAGGATGTGAGTTATGAAAATATTTCTGATTGTCTTAAAAGTTCAGGGAGTTCGTGCTGAATATTCTTCCCGTGTTTTTTGTCTAACAAATATTCTTTATCCAAAGAGGTGAATCCAAGTTGTTCATCAAGTTCTCTAACTGCAAGCAGACCACCATACGAGGTTATTTCTGAACCCTTAAAAAATACCTTAAGTTTATCAGTAAAACTGAGCCGGAAATAGTGATTTTTTCTTTCACCCATAGGGTGTCCTCCTTTTTTTGATAGTTAAATTGTCTTTTTCCTTTGTATTATAAGACCTTCAAGTCATTTTGTCTACCTTTTTCCGTATTTCATATGACGGATACGGGATAGAATTTTATGGCTCAGAACAGGTTCGTTTTTACTAAGGAAATGGGTATGGTCCTATCCGGGTTTCGCAAGAAAGTCCGTTTATCGCAATTCGGACTCGCTTGCCGAATAGGATTAAAGAGAAAAAATTCATTTCCACCACTCTTAAAAAGGGTTCTGTGCTGGGTCATTACCTGTTTTATTTTTCTGACATCGTGGACGCGGATGAATTGGACGCCTTTTAATAGCGCAAGACAAACTACGGCTGAGGTTCCAGCGATTAGAGCATCAGGTGTCCTGCCCAGGACCTTCCAGATAAACGATTTTCTGGATGGTCCGAGCATTATCGGATGTCCGAGAGAGTGTAATTCATCAAGAAAGCCGAGGATAGTATAATTATCTTCTAATCGTTTTCCAAAACCGAGACCAGGGTCTATAATAATCTGGTTTCTTTTTATGCCGCGAGTCAAGGCATATTTTATACGGCTTCTAAAATACTCAAACATCTCTTTCTTTAAGTTGCGATAGGTGGGGTTTATTTGCATGGTCTGCGGTGTGCCCTTGATATGCATTATAACCACAGGCACCTGATATCTGGCTACCACATCTGCCATATTCTTATCAAAAGAAAGACCAGAGATGTCATTTACAATCCTTGCACCGGCTTTGATTGATTCTTCAGCAACCCTGGATTTATAGGTATCAATAGAAATTACAATATCTGGTTTAATACGAACGAGGTTTTCTATGACTGGAATCACCCTTTTAAGTTCTTGCTTCAGGGGAACAGGTTTGGCGCCGGGGCGGGTAGATTCTCCGCCAATATCAATAATATCAGCGCCGTGCTGTAGCATTTTTAGTGCGTGTTCTATTGCGTTGGATAGTTTATAATAACGACCGCCGTCTGAAAAAGAGTCTGGCGTTACATTTAATATGCCCATCAGATATGGGGAATTATTCGGTAGCCGTGGTATCAGAAGAGGCTGGGGTTGTTTGGTCTTCATTCTTTTGTGTTTCTTTCTTTAGTGTTTTGAGTTGTTCAATATTATTACCTTTGATTATATTGTCAACATCTTCAGAATTAAGGACTTCATATTTAAGGAGTGCTTTTGCCAGCCGGTCGCAAGATTCTTTGTTCTGAGAAACTAAATTCTTTGCCCGTTCATAACAGGAAAGAAGGATATTTTGTATTTCCTGGTCAATCACATTAACTGTGGTATCGCTATGGGGTTTGGTTTTAGTGATTTCTCTACCGAGGAAGAGGTGTTCTTCGCCTTCGGTGTAAGAGATGGGCCCTAATTTTTCGCTCATACCCCATTCGCAGACCATCATCCGGGCTAAGAGGGTTGCTTCCTTGATATCAGAACGCGCACCAGCGGAAATATCCTGGCAGAAGATTTCCTCTGCGACTCTACCGGCATAGAGAACCGTAATATTACCGAGGATATATTTTTTCTGCATATGGTATCTATCTTTTTCTGGCAGGCGCATAGTTGCGCCCAGATAAGAGCCACGGGAGATAATAGTAACCTTATGAACATTTTCTACTTCAGGGATGAGATAAGACGCGAGGGAGTGTCCTGCCTCGTGATAGGCGGTAATTTTTCTGTCCTGGTCGTCTATTTCGCGTGAACGTTTTTCTCTGCCCCAGCGAATCTTATCACGGGCTTCTTCTAATTCTTCTAATGAGACATACTTTTTATTTTTCATCACAGCCAGAAGAGCGGATTCATTGATAATTGCCTCCAAATCAGCCCCGGAAAGCATTGGTGTGGTTTTTGCAATAATAGACAAGTCAACAGATGGTGCTAATTTAATTTTACGGACGTGAACTTTTAAGATAGCTTTTCTACCCTTGACATCAGGCAGGTCAATAAAAATCTGGCGGTCAAATCTGCCAGGTCTCAAAAGCGCATTATCAAGGACATCGGGTCTGTTGGTTGCTGCCATTACAATTATACTGGTATCGGTATCAAAACCGTCCATTTCCACGAGAATCGCATTGAGGGTCTGTTCTCGTTCATCGTGACCTCCACCAAGACCGGAGCCGCGATGTCTGCCAACTGCATCAATCTCATCCAGAAAGATAATACAGGGAGAGTTTCTTTTAGCGGTATCAAATAGGTCTCTAACTCTGGAAGCGCCAACACCAACAAACATCTCTACGAAATCAGAGCCGGACATAGTGAAGAACGGAACATCGGCTTCGCCGGCAATGGCTTTTGCTAATAGGGTTTTGCCTGAGCCGGGCGGACCGACTAAAAGGATACCGCGAGGGATTCGGGCGCCTAATTTCCTGAATCTTAGCGGGTCTTTCAAGAATTCTACTATTTCCTTGACCTCTTCTTTAGATTCCTCAATACCAGCGACATCGTCAAAGGTAGTTTTCTTTTTATCCTTGCTTACTAATTTGGCTCTGCTTTTGCCAAAGGAAAGGGGACCACCCGGACCACTAATACTTTTTACCTGTCTTATGGCAAAGAACCAGATAAGGCCAACAATCAAGAGGACAGGTAAAATAGCCAGAAATAACTGCCACCAGATATTATCAGCAGAGTCGTAGCGGAAGTTTTGCGGTTCAATGTTGGCTCGGACTTCCTGAAGAGCCGTTGACTTTCCTTCAATGTCCCATTTGGGGATTTCATCTACGACACGGTATCGTTTCCATTGTCCGGCTAAAGTGGGATAATATTCGCCTTCTATTTTATTTCCTTTGATTAAAACGGTTTTTATCTTTTTATCCCCTACCTCAGCGAGAAATTGGGAAAAGGTGATATCATTTTTCTTTTCGGTATAAGAACGATAAGTATAATACATTGTGATAATAAATAGACCAGCCATTAACAATAGCAAAAAAGCACTTCTTCTCATACTTGGGTACTCCCTCATGGGATAG
>JAGUXD010000160.1 GCA_020062035.1 Candidatus Brocadiia bacterium
CTAATGTCTGCATTACATATGTCCAGAATAAATAACGGGGCCAGGCAACTATTCCCAGAATAAAACCTGCTATTAACCAGATATAAAAGAAGTTAATCAGGGAATCCCTTGCGGATTTAATTTCCATAGTAACAACCTGTCCCCCGGGCCAGGTGAACATAAAAAGGATAAAAGCAATTATAATGGTAAGAACTGAATAGCCCAACAGAAGATAAAATCCGAAATTAAAATGGTCTGATGCATCCGGCTCTTTGGTGGAAGAAGTGAGACGGTTCCGCAGGGATATGGATTCTTCGGCTGGTTTCTGTAATGTAAGTTTATAGGTTGCATAAATCCCTGCAACCAGAATCCAGAAATGCGTATAAGTTGCAACTATCGCAATTCCTACAAAGATTTCTACTAAATGGGCTATTATTGCACTGAATAAACCGAGCATTATTATTTTTTCATTGCTCTTTAAGATAACTTTTAAGCCGGTATAAATTATGGAAAATAGGAGCAGTAAATAAGCGATAAGCCCAAAAAGTCCGTGCATCACCCAGACATCGAGATAATGATTGTGGGAACGGTCAGCGTGGACATTATGACCTTCCAAACTCGCTAACTCCATCGTATAATTTTTATAGTAAACAGTAGAAAGTGATTCAGGTCCGTATCCGATAAAGAAACGGTAGGGGACATCTTTATCAGTAATTAATTTCATGACGCCATTCCAAAGAATCATTCTGGTTCTACCTGAAGTGCCGGACTGTGTTTCAGTTAATCGTCCCAATTGGCGAAGATAATTTACTTTCATCAGGCTGCCAAAGGTTTTTTCCCATGCATTTCGTAAAGGGGAAGGCCATTTCGCGAGAGGAATATTATGGGGCAGGTTAAAAATACCGAGAAAAATTACTCCTATTATAGAAGTCGCAATAATAATTTTAAGCAATTTCTTCTTACGGTATGCTAATGAGTAGATAAATAGAAATATGAAAGTGCTGATGAACATTCCCACCATAGGCCCTCGGCTCTGGCTCAAAACTACAACGGTTATGAGGAGTAAAACAGCCGAACCATAAAAAATTGCCTTAAGTATGGGCGAGGTTACTTCACCTCTTAATGACCTGACCAATCTGGAAAGTGCCAAAGGAATGGCGATTACTATATAAGCGGCTAAAAAGATTGGATTCCCGGCTGTGGCTGATACCCTTCCCGAGGGGTCCATCTGGGACCATGGCACAGGGTCTAACCTGAATCGCTGGATAAAACTATATGCGACAATTGGAATAGATGTGAAAATTACCGTATTAATAAGCCGTTCTGTTTGTTCTCTGGTCTTGAGATTGAGTGCAGTAAGGATAAAGATTACCCAGAATGATGCATTGGTATATAATCCCTCCAATCGGTCATAGCCACCCCAGATACTATTATGAGGCGTGGCAGAAAATATCACAGAAATCACATAAGCAGAAACAAATAATAGAAATGGCAGGAAAATAGGACTTTTAGTAAAGTGCCAGAAACCAGACAAAGATTTTTCTGGTATTGTTTGAGATGTTGATGAGTGAGGATCCTTGGATTTTGCTTCACTACCAGCAGGTTTTACTGTTTTTGTTTCTAATATCTTAACAAAATAAAATACGAGCATCAAAAGGGCAAGAGAACGAATCACACATGCCTTATCCGGCTCAAACATCCGATGCGTATAGATGTTCATATAGAACGGAGAAAGCACCAGTGCGGCGAGCCAGCATGTCTCTAAAAACTTATCGCAGATAATACCCAATTTTGTAGAGCTTGTCATATCGGGATAAGATAATAAATTATCAGGAACTGTCAATATTTTTCTTGACTAAGAAAGATGTTAAATTAAAATATAAACTATGAGTCCGCGTAGATTATTGGGACAGGTTCTGAAGGAAATGGATGTAATTACCGAGTCTAATCTCCAGGATGCGCTATTGGTTCAGAGACAGAAGGGCGGCGCAATTGGTAAAATCCTTGTCCAGTTAGGATACGCAAGAGAAGAAGAAATCCTGATTGCCCTTGGCGCTCAGGCAGGAATGGAAATTATTGACGTATCTGATATAGCAATCCCCAAAGAGATTATTGAAAAAGTTCCAGACTCTACGGCACGCACCTATAAAATCATCCCTGTCAAGTATGATAAAAATACACTTATCGTCGCAATGGCCAATCCTCTTAATATCACATTACTGGATGATTTACGTTTTACACTCGGGTGTCGTGTAAAAGGTGCACTTTGTGATGAAGAGATGCTTAATCGGGCTTTACAAAAATATTACCCACAGAAAGACGAAAAATCTATGGATACTTTGCTTAAAAAGATGTCAGAAACGACAGACGAGGTAAAATCTTTAGAATCAGAACAAGACAGCAAGTCCTTTACTCTGGATAATATACAAGCAATGGCTGAAGAGGCACCTGTAAAAAAACTTCTGAACCTTATTTTTATTCATGCAATTCGGGATAGGGCAGCGGACATTCACATTGAACCATTTGAAAAAGAACTGAAGGTGCGATATCGTATTGACGGGGTACTTTATGAAATGGTTCCTCCGCCACTATCACTTGCTCCGGCTCTTATCTCAAGAATCAAGATAATGGCTAACCTTAATATTTCAGAGCTTCGGCTTCCTCAGGACGGTAGAATTTCCCTCTCGGTCGGTGGTAAACGCATAGATATTCGTGTTTCCACGTTACCGACAATGTTCGGCGAAAGCGTGGTGATGCGCGTATTAAATAAAGATATAGTCTCCATTGATTTAGATAATATTGGTTTAGCAGATGATGATAAAAAACTTATCAAAGATCTGATAAGTCTGCCTAATGGTATTGTTATTGTTACGGGACCGACCGGCTCAGGTAAAACCACCACCCTTTATTCTGCATTAAATTATCTCAACGATATCAAATGGAAAATCATCACAACCGAGGACCCCGTGGAATATGACCTGCCCGGTATAATCCAGTGTCCGGTTAATGATGAGATCGGTGTTACTTATGCAAAGTGTCTCAGGACAATTCTTCGCCAGGACCCGGATACTATTCTGGTTGGTGAAATCCGTGATTTAGAAACAGCACAGATTGCTATAGAATCATCTTTGACAGGGCACCTTGTTTTAACTACGCTTCATACTAATGATGCACCTTCCTCAATAAGCCGTCTTTTAGATTTAGGAATTGAACCGTATTTGATTAGCGCTACAGTTGAGGCGATTATCGCACAGCGATTGGTCAGAAAAATCTGTGTTCATTGCAAAGAAGAAATTACACCTACTGATGAGATGCTTATAGAACTTAACTTGCACAGGGAAGACATAAAAGATAAAAAGTTCTATCACGGCAAAAAATGCGCTCAATGTAATAACACTGGCTATAGTGGCAGAGTGGCAATCTTTGAGACGATGTTGATAACCAATAAAATTAAGGATATGATAATGAAACATTCATCAGCCGAAGCCATTAGAATTGCGGCACAGGAGGAAGGGATGCGCCCCTTAAGAGACAGCGGCTTAAAAGCCATCTATGATGGTATTACCACGACTGAGGAAGTCGTCAGAGAAACCATCTCCGCTGAATTAGAAAAATAATTGATTATAAAATCTTTCAGTCAACCTTACAGTTTGCTCTAAAGTAAATTCCTGTCTTATTTTAAGACGGGCTAAAGCACTGAAACTATTTCTCATTTCCTTATCTGTGGAATATCTAATAATTGCGTTGCTTAGATTTTCCACAGTATCATCAATCACCAGACCATTCTGGTTATCATCCACAATTTCAGGTAAAATAGAGCGTCTTGAGACAATAAGCGGCACTCCTTTTGCCATTAACTC
>JAGUXD010000016.1 GCA_020062035.1 Candidatus Brocadiia bacterium
GTTTTAACCGTAGATGAAGTATTACAAGCCGTGGATAAACAAATTACTCATTATTTACTACCCAACTTAACAATGCCCAGTCGGTAATAAACCTCTAATGTTAAAACATTAATAGCGGTGCAATAAACTCTACTTCCCTCGTCGCTCCATCTATCAAGAGTGTCCCAACTACCGTTTGCACAACCATCTTGTTTAACACGTTGATTTCTTAATAACACATCTTTTACTTTTTCATTCCAGGCATTCCAACTTGGCCCGCTTGGTCCATCATATTGGTTCAGGGCGTATGACGCATAGAACCAATAATAATAATCAATAACACCCCGTTTAGAAGTATCCCAGACAGGAAGGTTTTTAAGAATTTCTCCGATGCCTAATTTTATTAAGGGGTCTGTAACTTTTTTATCTATAAAGATACGCACCATTATACCGATAGCAGTAAGTGATGGCTGAATCTGAGTGGTTCTTGCGTCTTCGGTCTTCAGAAGTGCCACACTGCCAAGTTCTGTATAACCAACTTTGCCATAATTTTGGTCAGTAACATCGTCATAGAATGATTTCATTCCAGCCCACGTTTCCGCAGGTATAGGAATATTTGCGAGCTCAGCCGCTTTTAATGCCATCGCAACCCAACCACTTACTGAAGTATCATTCTTCCCGTCACGAGGTTGATAACGCCATGCCTTGTTGGGATTCTGAATTTCTAATAAATATTTTACTCCCTTTTCTACCGATTCTCTAAATACTACCCCTGAAGCCGTGTCCATAACTAAACTATAAAGGTCAGCCATTGCATAAGTTGCCAGTGTCTGATTATACATAAATTTGTGGCCCTTAACCCCTCCAAAAGTCCCGTCAGAAAGTTGCGTGCGCATAAGATATAACGCTGCATTGCGAACCACATCTCCAAAACAGATATCTTCATATCTATCTCTTGAACTATTAGTATAACCAGCTCCGGTAAAAGCGAGCAGTGCCAGACCGGTCAGACCAATATTAAATTCCTCATCACCTGTTCCTGAACATTTTGTAACACGGCATTGCTCTTGAAATGACTTGGCTCCCCAGGAACCGTCACGATTTTGGTGCTTGGCTAACCAGATAAGTCCTGTTATAACAGCATCTTCGGTTTTCCCTTTTCTACCCTTACGACCGCCCCTCCGTTTTCCCCCTAATCCGCCACCAATACCAATAGTATCATAAACACCCAATCCTTTAAGCGGGCTATCAGTATCAAATTCTGCAACATCCTCACTATCTTTCTCTGCAGTTGCCTCAACTACTTCTGTAGTTTCCGTAATTTCTTCATCTATCTCTTTTTCAAACTCCTCTTCTACTTCTTCTATCTTTTCTTCTATTTTTTCTTTTATATCAACAACTGTAATCACATCATCGCGATGGGTCCCGGCAGTAGGAATGGACGCTAAGACAAGTATCACGAAGATATGAAAAGCAAGTGATATGCCCCACCACGGAGCGTTATGGATTAGCTCTTGAAGCCAGAGGTTAAAATCAAACTTCTCGGCAATGACTTTTTCGGCTAAAGACCCCTCCCGAATTTGCATTTCTTCCATTGGTTCATTTTGATTATACGCTGACATAACTTAATCCTCCTCTAATATATAAACGAATAAAATGTTTTTAGGTTCATTTTTTCTGGGAATTTCGTTCGTTTTCTATATCTTTTGTCTCAGTTTTAATCCTTTCTTTTTGTCGTTCATTTAAAGAACGTGATTGTTTTAAGAAATCCTCTAATTTAGTTATCGCGGTGTCATAATCCTTATTCTTCCGCAGGGTTTTAACCTCTTCGAAAAGTTGGCTCAGAGAAGTGCTTTCTCTATCTTTCATCTCAGTTGCAGCAATTCGTGCGATTCTTCCCTTCTCTGATTCTGCTTGAGTAACCAATGCAGGATGACTCTCTTTGTATTCTTTTATAAATTTCTCAAATTCTTTTAACAACCCAGGATATTGGCTGATCGGATAATTTTTATCTTTCGCCTTACTAATCAAGTCCGAAAGTCTCTCCTTACCCTCTTTTTCCTTAAGAAATAACTCTTCTAATTTTTTAATTATTTCTTTTACGTTAGAAGTATGTTTTGAGCCCTTAAACTCCTTCAAAAATAACTGATACTTCTCAAGTGCCTCTGAATATTCTTTCTTTTTATATAATTCCTCTATCTGTTCAAGCACTTCATTTTCTTTTTTCTCCTGTTCTTTGGTTTTACCTGATGAAATAGAATATAAAATTAACACTACAATAACCACCACTAATGCAACTACTCCACCTATGAGGTATAGCAAGTTCTTCTTTTTTTCGTCTTGTGGATTACTCTCTCTGGTTCTTGGAATAACCGGTTGTCCCGCTCTTTCGCGGAAAGAACGGGATTTTACTGATAACCCAGAAGGTTGAGATAGCTTAACAGCAGTTACCGCTGGTAATTTAGGAGCGACTTTTGGTGCCGCACTGGTTTTTATATCAGAAATCTGTTTCTTGCCCAGCATTTTATGGTCGTGAATACCTGCCGTTCTCTGGTGGATACCAATATTACTTCCTTTCCCACCACGAAAAACTTCGGCGTGATGAGTTACCTGCTTTAATCCAATGCCTGTTTTGCCTGCTGGCTGTGGAGGATGATGAACGGGTCTTTGCATAACTTGTCTATCACTAACGGCTGGAACTGTCTTGGTTGCCTTATTATCATAGTTTCTTGATTCCTCGGCACTAATCATAACAGTAATTGCCTCGTCTGATTTTTGCCTATCTAATGGAGAATCTGGATCTGAGATTACTAACGGCTTACCTAACTTCGGCACTGCACCTCCTTCTGAAGATAGAGGTTCGTCCTGAAAAGCAATTTCAATATTTCCTATTCTTATATTATCGTTATGGCGAAGTAAATTTCTTTCTATTCGCTGTCCATTAAGAAAAGTTCCGTTAGCACTGCCTGAATCACTTAAAAGATAACCTGCAGGAGCCTGAACAATCTGGCAATGATACCGTGAAATCTTAATACTTTTGAGTTGAAGAAAATTTGAATCCGCTCTCCCGATACTTACTTGTGGGGTTGTTATTGCAAGACAATGCTCCTGATGACCCCATCTAACAATTAATTGAGCCATATTTTTTGATACTGCCGTCTCCGATGGAGAAGATATTTACTCAGTGGAAATAGATGGTCGTTTCAGTTCAAATAATTCTTTACGTTGGGCTGATGTCAGTTTGGCGTTCCCCATAGCTAATGCAATTGCCTGTTGTATCTCTATCTCATCTTCTATGATACTCTTCTTGAAAATAAGATAATCCTCATCGGTAATCGCTTCTCGATTTTTCCTATAAATACTGGCTAACGCCTCAACTGCCTTTGTTCTAATTAGTAAAGAATTTTCCTTGTTAGTAAATGTCTTCACCAACGTCGGTATTGCAGAAGGATGGGCAAAGCGATTAAGCGCCAGTATCGCCGTCTCTCTAATCTCATCAGGCCTATTTTCCAGTAGCCCTACTAAATGTCCTATCGTTTCAAGATAAGGAAAAATATTATTTTTCAAATCCAGATTAGCAAGCGTATTTACTGCGCTGATGCACACCTGTAAAGCCCGGGTTTTACTATCATTCTGCTTATCTTCTCTCTGAAAAACCTTATAAATTATATTCCCCAGAATTTCTGTTTCAGTTGGCATCACAAGATATTCATCTACCTTGTCCTGATAGATTTCTTTTGCTTTGTCTATTTCTTCTTTGGAACCTATCATTATAAGCGGTATTCCTTGGGTGCGAAAATCCTCTTTCAAACTATCAAAAACAGTTTCAGAATATTGCCTGCCCAAGATGTCCGCGCTAAAAACAACTTCATTTGCAGTTTTGTTATTAAGAATTATCAAATCTTCTGTCGGAAACTTCTTGGCCGCTTTCAACCCTGCCTCAGAAGTTAATGCTTCTATTACAAAACAATTAAATTTGGGCAACTCATTCTTTAAGAAACTTCTTAGCTCAGTATCTGGCTCAATCACAAGAACTATCCTGATTCCGCTTTCACCCAATGCTTCATTTATAATCGGGATTACCTTTCCTATTTCAGGAAAAGGCTGCGAAGGATTTATTTTAAGAATTGTTCCTGCAGAGGCATAACGAATCCGCTTATCAGGATGCGATAATGCCTCAATTAAAGGGTCCCCAATCATAGGTCCTTTTTTCCCGGTCGGTAAATCAACAAAATCGCCGCTTTGACCAATCGCCCGAAGACACAATATCGCAACATTTACATCATTATCGCGTAATGAACGTTTTAATGCCCGATAAAAATACTCTTTTCCTCCCATAGAACTTGCAATAATAGTTTTTTTGATTTTAGATAAATCGTTTTTCAACTTGGTCAGAGTTTCTTCAGGGATTTCGCCTGTCCTTGCCTTTTGCAAAGCCGATTGCAAAGCCAAATCTGCCTCGTTGTATCTGCTTAAAAGAACGCATATCAACAAACTCCATAACGGCTCATAATTATCATCCAATCTTAATCCCCTGTAACAGGTTTCCTCTGCCAGCAGTTCATTATAAGCAAAATCAGGTACTTCTTTCATTTCCAGAGAATCCTTGTCTTTATTCCATCGCCAAAAAATATATTCGCCATAGA
>JAGUXD010000198.1 GCA_020062035.1 Candidatus Brocadiia bacterium
CCTCTGGCGACAATCCGCTAATATATTACGATTTTATATTGAGATGTTTCAGATTTATGTAATTCCTAAATTTCCCCTCAAATTCTTGACAGGTTTTAGATTGCGGATAATATTGAGAATGAGAAATTGGAGTATGGGTGCAATTTCAAAATTAGTTTGTCTTACTTAAGAACGGCAATTAAGGAGTCCTTTTATGAAAATGCAAAGGGAATTTACGGTGGTAATTGAAAAAGATAAGGAGGGGTAAAATATGGACACAAAAAAAGAGCACGTTAACCCATTTGAAATGGCGATGACGCAATTTGATATCGCCGCAGATAAGATGAAACTGGAGCAATGGATAAGGTTGAAATTAAGAAACCCAAGACTTTGCTTGACTGTTTCTATACCGGTCAAGATGGACGATGGGACGCTTAAGGTATTTATCGGCCATCGCGTTCAGCATAATGTTGTGCGCGGACCGGCAAAAGGTGGTATCCGCTATCATCCTGATGTTACATTGGATGAAGTAAAGGCCCTGGCGGCCTGGATGACCTGGAAATGTGCGGTCGTAAATCTGCCTTTCGGTGGCGGCAAAGGCGGTGTTACCTGCGACCCGAAAAATATGAGTCTTGGTGAACTGGAACGAATGACACGTCGGTATATCAGTGAGATTACCTCGATTATTGGTCCTGACCAGGATATTCCAGCCCCTGATGTATATACTAACGCCCAGACAATGGCTTGGATTATGGATACTTACAGTGTATTTAAGGGATATACTGTGCCGGGTGTCGTAACCGGTAAACCAATTAGTTTAGGTGGCTCAGTTGGCCGGGATAAAGCCACTGCCCAGGGCTGTGTTTATACCATTATTGAGGCAGCGAAATATCTCAAGATGAAACTTCAGGGCGCAACCGTGGTGGTTCAGGGCTACGGTAATGCCGGCTATAATGCCGCAGAACTCCTGCACAAAGAAGGTTGTAAAATTATCGCAGTAAGCGATTCTCAGGGGGGTATTATGAATACCAGAGGGCTTGACCCAGTCGCGGTGATGACTCATAAAGAGAAAACTGGCTCAGTGGTCGGTTTCAAGGGCGCAGATAAGATTTCTAATGAAGAACTCCTTACCTTAAAATGCGACATCCTTGTCCCAGCCGCATTAGAAAATGTTATCACCAAGCATAATGCCGCGAAAATAAAGGCACGAATTTCTGCTGAAGCCGCTAACGGTCCGACTACTCCAGAAGCAGATGATATCCTCCATCAGAATAATGTATTTGTAATCCCTGATATTCTCGCCAATGCGGGTGGGGTAACGGTCTCTTATTTAGAATGGGTTCAGAACTTAGAGCGATTGAGTTGGACCGCAGAGGATGTGAATAAACATCTTCTCCGTCATATGACAAATGCATTTAATGAAGTGGTGCGGACCCACGAGAAGTATAAGGTGCATATGAGAACAGCCTCTAATATCCTCGCCATTGGACGGGTCGCTGAAGCAACTAAATTAAGAGGAATTTATCCATAACCCAGCATATAATCCTGCTTTAGCGGGATTATGTGCTGAGCCGCCACCCCTCAATCTCCTGAACGCCCTCTCCTGACCATAACACCACCCCTTATTGGCAAGCATCAGAAGGAAGCAGTCCCGTTAGAAACTATTAAATGAGAATCTGCCATATCAAATTTAACTTAGGGCATACTGAAAAACTCCAAGCGTAATATCAGATAGAAATGGTATGATGTGATTGTCTTCCACGCGATAAAGTGCATGACAAAATAAGAAAACTGCAAAAAGTAGCCGATTAGTCAACGGATTATTGATTGCCAAACATCTCAAGAATATTAGTGGTGAGGAAGTAGTAGAAGAGTTTTTGGAGAATCTTTATCTGCAATATTAGGGATAATCGGTTATGGCAAAATGAAATTTGAGTCAGGTAAGGTATAAAATCATTTTTCAGCAGACCCTACTTAAGTTAACTCGTATGGATTTTTGGGGTTCTTCTGATATTAGTACTTGAAAATCGTGATTTGTATAAGATTTTCTTTTTAGATTGTCAAGGATTTATTATTACTATTCTTTGACTTCTGTGTTTGGTTATGATATCTTATTTAATAGTCAGGAGTGAAATATGTCAGGACATTCGCATTGGGCAAGTATCAGGCATAAAAAAGGTGCAGTGGATGCTAAGAAGGGTAAGGCATTTTCTAAAGTAGCGCGACTCTTGATGGTCGCGGCACGGGAAGGCGGTAGTGACCCGAAGACAAACATCAAACTCCAATACGCAATGGAAAAGGCGCGATCTGTCAATATGCCAAATGAAAATGTTGAGCGAGCTATTAAAAAGGGCGCTGGTGAGATTGATGGTGTTAGAATGGAAACCGTGGTTTATGAGGGCTACGGATCGGGCGGCGCGGCCGTGATTGCGGAGACACTTACCGATAACCGTAACCGCACCTCTTCTGAAATAAGAAAACTATTTGAACTCAATAACGGTAAATTGGGTGAGGCAAATTCTGTGAGTTGGTTATTTGAGCGAAAGGGTGTCATTACTATCCCGGCTGAAAATGTCCAAGAAGATGATCTTCTCTCAGTGGGTCTGGATTGCGGTGTAGAGGATGTCCGCTCCGAAGGCGAGATATTTGAGGTAATCACAGACCAAAAGGATATCGAAAAGGTTAAAAACACTATCAAGCAAAAGGGATTATCTTATAAAACAGCGGAGATTACTCTGGTACCGAAAAGTTACATCAATCTCAATAAACAAGATGGCGAAAAGATTCTTAAACTGATGGAGGCATTAGAAGACCACGATGATATCCAGAATGTCTATTCTAACTTTGATATTCCGCAAGAATAATCTTGCTCTTTGTTTTTTATGGGCATAGAACGACTTATCTTAAAGGGCATACAGGGCGTTTCGTCAGGAGAGGTATTTCATATCAACTACGGCGAGGTTGTAAATATTGGTCGGGGACGGAAATGTGAGATTTCATACCGTAATTTCAAGAAATATCCGCATCGCCTGCCTAAAGAACAAGACTTATTGGCGGTCTCAAGAAAACACTTGCGAATCTCTTTTTATAACTCGCATTCGGTTGAATTAAAGGACCTGAGCGCTAACGGTACTTATGTCAATGGCAAACCGATTATTAAGCGGATTTTCATTACTGATATTGCGAGTACTAAGACCCCGTATGAGATACGGCTTGGACCAAAAGAGACACTTCTCTTGCTGGCTGACCATTCACAAACATAAAGCCAAATGAAACAGCGTCAAACAATTATAATCACAATGGGTCAGGACGATGGCATAGGACCTGAGATAATTATCAAGACACTCTTTTCAAATACATTACAGAATATCATTCAGGAATTTAACTTCCTGCTTATCGGCTCGGATGAAGTGTTTTCTAAAACTGCTCAGAAGATTGGCATTAAATTTAACCCTATAAAATTATTTTCTGTTGATTTATCTTCTCAAAAGAATGGGAATATCTTCTTGTTTGAACCAAATGTAAAATCATTACAATCAGGCAGTTTGGCTCTGGAGTGTATTCTTTCTGCTATTTTTATCCTGAAGGCAAATAGAGCTGTAGCATTAGTTACTGCGCCGGTAAGTAAAGAGGCAATCCAGAAAACTGGGGTTCCTTTTATCGGGCATACTGAATTATTAGCCCAAAAGACCCTTTCGCGTAAAGTAACGATGATGTTTGTCAGTCCACAATTAAAGGTCTCTTTAGTTACCACCCATATCCCTTATAGAAAAATATCATTGTATCTCACCGTAGACAAGGTCTTAGCAACGATAGAACAAACAGACGGTGGCTTAAGAAAATATTTCGGGATTACTCATCCACGGCTGGCGGTCTGTTCTTTGAACCCTCATAGTGGAGAAGGTGGGAAATCAGCCAGGGAAGAAGACAAAATTATTACTCCAGCGGTTAAACTTGCTCAACGGAGAAAAATCAGGTGCGAGGGCCCGTTCCCGTCAGATAGTATTTTCCATCGCGCTAAACAAGGCGAGTTTGATTGTGTGGTTGCACTTTATCACGACCAGGGAATTATCCCGATTAAGACATTATCATTCTTTGAGGCGGTTCAAGTAACACTTGGACTGCCATTCATAAGAACCTCCCCTGCCCACGGCGTTGCCTTTGATATCGCAGGCAAAGGAATCGCTAACCCATCATCAATGATAGAAGCAATAAAACTTGCTATCTTTATGATAAAACAGGGTACTACTTTGTGGGATTAAAGAAACACATAAGACCCTGACGAACGTCGGGGTTCTTCATCGGTATCAGCGAGATTTGTTGCTCAACGGACTGGTCTTTCCTGCGCGCGCTACACTTGAAACCATGCCGATCTGGCTTTTATCCTGTCATCTCTATTATCACTTTTTTTATCTTCTCCATTACATCCTTTCTTAATCCCCGCTTCTTCCAGACCCGATTCAAAAAAGTAAGGTCTGCTGATTGAGACGGGTCATTTAAGGACTGCTTCCTTAGCGGGCTCATTCGTCATTAGGTCCCCCCCCCCACCTATA
>JAGUXD010000158.1 GCA_020062035.1 Candidatus Brocadiia bacterium
CAGTAAGATTCTGTCTTCATTAAAACTTGACAGAATTAATTGTCTCTAAGAAAAGGAGGTATTTATGGTAACAAGAAAATTGGTAATTGTGGCTGGGACAGTATTAATCGGCATTGTGAGCACCTTATTGGTATGCAGTGAGTCACCCAAGAAACCTTGTCATGAGTGTAAAAAAGAAGAAGGAGGTATGTCGCTTAAACTGGAACGAGAGAGACCTGATTTGCCGCAGGATGCATCACCACCATTTATAGAAGGAAAGCCAAGGCCGCCCAAATCTGACCAAGAACTCATTGAATTCCTTGAGAAATTTGACCCTGAACGGCTTGAATGGATGAAACATCTCAAAGAAATGGAGCCAGACACATATTTCAGGGTATTAGAAGAAACTAAACGCGAGATGATGAAACTAAAAGAACTCAGAGAACGAGACCCTGAACGGTTTGAACAAATAATGATAGAGCGCCGGATGGAGACGGAAATTAAAGAATTATCTTCTCAATATCGTAAATCACAGGATAGCGAAGAAAAAGAAGGGCTTAAGAAACAGATAAAGGCGAAGTTGGAAAAACTCTTTGACTTACGAGAAAAGCAAAGAGAAGCCGAGATTAAACGGATTGAACAGGAATTAACCAAACTCAAAGAGAAAATGAAAATCCGCAAGGCGAATAGAGATAAGATTATTGAACGTCGGCAGAAAGAATTGCTCGGTGAAGAAGATGATTTGGGTTGGTAGATCTAAATCTCTTTTTCTATGACCTCAATCTCTTTCAGGTTGATTTCTCCCAGTGAATATTTCTTGCTCGCACAGATTTCTAAATAATCAGAACGCAGTTTCGGTCGGTCAGGTAAGACCTTATCACGGTATTTCTGGATAATCTCTTGTGAGACGATATCCACCGCAACCGGGTCTATGCCCGCAATGATGCCGTTATAATTCCAGTGATATCGCGGGTCGTCAGAAGGTCCGCCGTTGTATAAAGGATAAATCGCATCACAGATAATCAATGTGGTTTTTTTCTTAATCGCTGGCATATTATAAATCTCTGCGGCAGAGGGATTGCAATCATTCTCGTATAATATTTTAGCATTTTCGTCATTTATATCTATCGCAGAAAACATATTAAAAATCGCACCACTTACCCCCAAAAATTCCTTAAACTTGAATGTTTTAAGAGATGGCATATTTACCATAGCAGAACATAGTTTTGATGGGATATTAGAAAGCCGTGTTTGAGTAGTCATAATCTTAATTGCTTTGTCATCATATCCTGTCATAGGTTCGCTTAAGCGGGCAACCCGTTTAGTGTTAGTCGCAAGACATCTTATATCGGTTTTTTGGTTATTGATTTTATAACCGGCTTGTTCTAATTCATCAGCCGCCCTATCCCAGATAATAATATTATTATCCTTTATACCTATTTTGATTAGAAATTCTGCCAAACTATAAGCGACCTCTGGTTTTGTAGCATTATCCGCCTCGCCCAAATAGGTATTTACTTTAATACCGATAATATCTTTGGGAGTAAAAAGAACTTGGAGTAATTCTTCCCCTGAACCACTGCCAGACAGAGTGCGCAATGCTTCGTAAAGTGTTCTATTGACCTCTAATTGCTCAATAACATTATCCGGATTTCTTATTTTAGGATTACGAATTATCACTATTTTGGTCTTTTCTTTTTTACTGTATGCGGATGGAATGAATCTTGAGGGAAGAACAAGCAATCCGAGCCCTGAAATTGCTAAGACCTTGATAAAACTCCTTCGTTCCATAGTAAGATAATATATGAAATTATTGTATCACTGTCAAGAAAAAGATGAACACGAATCCCGATAAATCGGGACGAATGGAACGAATATCACGAATATTCTTTTGGGATAGAAATCTAAACTGGTCCCACTAAAAGGGGATTCGTGTGATTCGTCTTAATTCGTGCGATTCGCGTTTATACTTTCCTATACCTTCAAGAAATTTTACTTCATAATAAGATTGACCGACTCAGAATAACCTGATATAAGAATACGATGATACAGGATATAATAATACCATTCAGCACAGTCGCATTGGCAGAGTTAGGGGACAAGACGCAGTTAGCCATTTTACTTTTATCTTCCCGCTTCAGCGGGACCAAGAAATATCTTTCTTTATTATCAGGTGTTATCCTTGCTTTTTTATTTTATCAGGAGCCATTTCGGCCTTGGTGGTGCTCTCAGTAATGGCGATTTACTTGGGCAACTTTATATCAGGTAGGGTAAATAAAAAGGTTATTACCATCGTTGCCGGTTTTATATTCATCTTGGTGGGAGCATCGTTTCTTTGGTTCTGATAATCCCGCTGGGATGCTCTTGTATCTGTAGTGGTTTAGTTGATATGCCCCGGTAGCTCAATTGGATAGAGTGACTGGCTTCGAACCAGAAGGCTGCAGGTTCGAGTCCTGCCCGGGGTATTACTTGCTTAATAGTTCAGTTCCAAGTTCTGGGAACACCATACCGAATTATAAGTATTGTGTCCCCGGATTAGCCCTGAATAAACTCACCGCCGAGACGCGAAGAACGCGGAGTAATTAAAGAATCCCGCTAAAGCGGAACGTCTCTGCGGTGAATATTAAAAGAAAGGAGATAAATATGGTAGAACTCATATCTGGAACAGAAATATCCAAAAAGATACAGGCGGAATTAAAGGACGAGACCGCTCAACTTAGGACCAGAGGTATTACACCGGGCCTGGCGACTATCCTGGTCGGCGAAGACGAGGCATCAAAGGTCTATATCGGACAAAAGGTCAAAACCTGTGAGCGGTTAGGCATCACTTCCTTCCACCATAAATTACCGCAGGATGTGAAAGAAGCAGACCTCCTTAAACTGATAGATACACTCAACAAAGACTCAAAGGTCCACGGTATCCTCTGTCAACTGCCTTTACCCAAACATATTAAGGCTGACAATGTTCTTCTGGCAATCTCGCCTGATAAGGATGTTGACGGCTTCCATCTTCTTAATATGGGCAGACTTCTTTCCAAGAAGAGTATGAAGGAAATAGAACAGGAGAAGATGTATCTGCCCTGCACTCCTCACGGCATAATCCAATTGCTCAGGCGAAGTAATGTAAATATCGCTGGGGCAGAGGCAGTCATCGTGGGCCGTAGTAATATTGTCGGTAAACCAGCGGCTCTTTTACTTATGGCAGAGAACGCCACAGTAACTATCTGCCATTCCAACACCCGCGATATCGGTGAAGTAACTCGTCGGGCTGATATTCTGGTTGCCGCTATCGGCAAACCTAAATTCGTTACCGCTGATATGGTCAAAGACGGTGTGGTTGTTATAGATGTTGGAGTCAATCGCCTGCCTGAAGGGCTCTGTGGTGATGTGGATTTTGACAAGGTCAAGGAAAAGGCAAAGGCAATTACACCGGTTCCGGGTGGAGTTGGCCCGATGACGATTGCAATGTTAATGCTAAATACCGTTAAGGCATCAAAGAAACTCAGCGGTTGTTAAGAATGAATAACAAGATATTTATCTTACTGGCAACATGTCTAATCTGCTGTATTTTATCCGTTGCCTGCGGCAGGCAAGAACAACCTCAGAACTGGTCACAGGTCTTCGCTGGTGGTTGTTCTCACTTTGCCATCAAGACCGACGGAACGCTCTGGGCTTGGGGAGGGAATTTGCTCGGGTAATTAGGGTATACTGAAAAACTCCAAGCATAATATCAGATAGAAATGGTATGATGTGATTGTTTTCCATACGATAAAGTGCAAGAGAAAATGAGAAAACTGCTCAAAAACTTTGCACTTATACAAATAACATTGGAGGAATTATGTCATACAAAAACAGAGTTTTTGGAGAATCATTATCTGCAATATTAGGGATAATCGGTTATGGCAAAATGAAATTTGAGTCAGATAAGATATAAAATCATTTTTCAGCA
>JAGUXD010000081.1 GCA_020062035.1 Candidatus Brocadiia bacterium
ATTATCCAAATCCCATCTGACTAAAAGTAACGAGGTCGGTTCATCTCTATCACTTGAGACACTTGCGTCAAAATGGAATGTTGTCATCAATGTGCCTGTTGCAGGGATGGTCAGGAAATCAGCCAGAGGCGGATGGTTTTTACTCTCTTTTTCCGGCTTAAAATAGTCATACAGGGCAAGCGAGCCGGAGAGCAGGGCGCCAATATGCCATAAACTTGGTGGCGTCTCCCTGCCTACTTCTGAGATTATCGTTCTTAAAAACCTGATGTCCTCAATATATTCTTCTTTACCCTTTCTGATTTCGCCCAATTTTAAGAGTCCGAAAGGTGTATTCTGGTAATATACCCTGCGGTAGTTTTTGTCTTCTCCTTCTTCAATAAGTCTTTTATAGGTAATCAGGGAGATTTCTTTGCTTTCTAAAAGGACTCTTTCCGGTATCCATTTCTGAAGAGGAGTTGATGTGGTGATAAGAAAATCGTCTTTAGAGCGGGCATACATTGTATAATAGAAACAGCCCATCCGAGAACCGAGAACCTTAATAAGTCGCTTGTAAATAATCTCATCAATACTCGTCTCTGGCTCTTCCCAACGATAGACCACTTCTAATAGACCGGAGACCTCAATTAACTCATCCTCTATTATTGGCTCGGCTTGTAATGGCAAGTGGGTAGAGAGTAAAGAGTAGAGAGTAAAGAGTAGAGAGCAAATTGTAATCTGTGGTTGTAATTTATGGTTCATTTAATCTGGCGCTTCGCTGTAATCTGTGGCTCATTCCCTGAAATCTAATTTCTTGGGTGTTTCACTTATAGATGACTTTGCATCAGAACCATAATCAGATAAAAATATCATTGTGTGGTATTTATCTTCTATGAGCATAAGTTTTACTAACCCTGCTAATGGAATACTGTCAGAATACCAGATATATCCGTATGGCTCCTTGGATTCAGGTTGTTTTAATAAGATCTTGAGGGTTTGAAGAGTGGTTTCCTTCCTGCCGGGGAATTTGACTGGTAGATTCTCGTAAGTAGTTGTGCTGTCCTGATATATCTCTGGGGTTAATAATCTGGTAAAAGGGATAATATGAATTCCTGATGTCATCTCCTCAAAAAGCACCTCTTTAGTAATCCTTGTTTTTACCTCCCAGAGATGCAGATGAATCTCTACTGCAGGAAGTTTGCCGTATTTTAATATCAATCTTTCTAGTTGCGGTTCTCCTTGTGGGCTAATTAGTAATTTTACAATCCGTTGTTCTTCCTTGCCCTGGTTAAGTAGAAATTCTGTCCAGAGATATTCAGTATCAAAAAGCATTTTTTTCCCGACAATACTGATTTGCATCTGTGCCGATGACAAAGTTTGTGGCTTATCAGATGTGGCATCTTTTTTATACCGTTTAATCTCGTATTTGACCCATTGCCCGACCTGAAGTTTGCTTTTTATGGTATCGCTTAAAACAGTTTGATTTGACCCATCTTGGTTTGGTTGATTTGCCTTAATAAATAATGGGGAAACACAGGCAATTATGATAAGTAATAAAAGATATCCGGCTGATACCGTCTTTTTTATCATATAACGACGCACACAATTAGCCGCTATTGAACCTGCGATTCTAATTCATCCCTTATCTTATTTATTTCCTTAATAATTCCTTCCTTTTGTTCTTTGCTGATTATTCCTGTAGATTGCATCAACCTGGTTAATTGGGATGCCAAACTATGTAGTTTATCATAAAATATATCAGGGATTTGTTGGGAAAGAAGAAATACATGTTGGGTGATAAAGGTCTTATCATTTTCCTTCATTAAGTTGTCTTCTGGTATGTTTCTCAGTGTTTTTTCTATCCTGCTTAAGATGTTTAATATCCCCTCTTTATCAAATGCTTGAATACCAATTTCTTTTAGGTTCTCATCTATTTCTTTATCAGTTAATTGTTTAAGCCGTTCAAATGACTCAACAAGAGCCGCTAATTTATCTTTTTGTTCTTTGGTTTTATCCTTAGTTATCTGTAGTTGAAGTGTCAAAATCTCATCCCATTTTTGCAGCAATGATTTTATCAAAAGGACGATGATTTCAACATCGCTTTTGTATTTGGTAACCGTCTCAAATACCCCGATTTCATCTTTTGCTAAAACAACCTTAAGTGAACCGTCCAGTTCTTCTATTATTTTTTTATAATATATTTGTGATTGTTTTATTTCATCCGGTGTGAGTTTCTCAAGAAGAGTATTTTTAAGATGCCCCATAATTTCGCTGTGGTGTTTTTTTATATTCAATGCCTCCTTTTTTATTATTCTGAGCATTTTCTCCCGTTCCTGATATGCCTCATCAGAAGAGTTTCCAATAGTAAGAATCTCGGTTTTAGAGATATTATCCATATCTTGATATTTTTCATTGATATAGTTGGCGACTTTTTCATATTGTCTGGTAGGATCAAAAACCACCTTAAAAAGATATTGCCCGGCTGACGGTTTTTGCTTAAATGGACCCCATTGTAAGAAATAATGCCTGTCTTGAACATAGCATCTCTTGTAATCTAAATATTTCTCATCTGCATTCCCTGGGAAAAGATAGGAAAAAGTGATATTGAGAATTGCTTC
This sequence comes from Candidatus Brocadiia bacterium, assembly GCA_020062035.1. Lineage (GTDB taxonomy): Bacteria > Planctomycetota > MHYJ01 > JACQXL01 > JACQXL01 > JAGUXD01. The sequence goes on from JAGUXD010000081.1 coordinate 2,595, forward strand.
ATCGGGCATGTTAGTTGTGCCTTCTATAGTTATAAAATATTTTCCCTTATCTTCAGTTAGTGATGGCTTGATAGTATAAGATAGTTCTTCAGCCCCGATGTTTTTCGGGAATAAAGATGTGAAGCAAAAAGTAAAAAGTATAAAGTAAGAAAAGAGTTTTTTCATATCCTAAAACCAGAAGGTCAGTCCAATAAAAGGTCCGCTTAAATCATCACCTTGCGAATTTATTAAGGAACAATATCCCAACTTTAACTCATTGCGTCTCTTGAAAGGCCCTGCTTTTAACTCAATATCAGTAAGTTCTTGAGTTTGGCAAATTTTATGGGTTAAGGCAAGAAAAATAGGAGAAAATTATCAAAATAAGAAGGCGGATGTCTGATATCTTATAGGAAGATTGAAAGGAGGGCATCTGCCATGAACCAAAAATCTCTACAGGATATTTCGGTATATTTA
>JAGUXD010000011.1 GCA_020062035.1 Candidatus Brocadiia bacterium
CCGAAGATTCTTTTATTGTAGAGGTTTTTATAGAAGAAGAAACTGTTGAGAGAGTTCAGACCGTTAAAATAAACATATTAACTCCGCCTGATTTTCCGAATTATCCGATTCAGATTAAACCGCATGAGAAGACATTAAAATTCCGGGGACCTGCTTCTCGTATAAAGGAGTTAAAACCACGGCATATAATTCTATTTGTGAATATCGGAAGTTTGTATACCAATATATCTGATATAAAGCCGCCGTATAGTTGTGCGCCGCAACCGGAACTTCGTTTTACTTCTGATGCACCAGCGAATATAGAATTAACTGACTCTCTGGAAACGATAAAACTGGATATTTTACCAATAGCAGAAGAACCACCAAATATTACTCCTAAATAAAATACACTTAGCAATTATTTTTACAGGAATTATAGGACATTACCCATTGGAAAGTTTCCACCTTCGCAGTTATTTTCCTTTTTCTAATCTCTGCCAGAGGGCTGAGTCAAGTTCTGTTACTGCCTGCATTCTGGCAACGGTCCTGGCGATAGGATATTCCACCCGATAATGCGTAACATTGGTTCCGTCAAATGTGGCGTAACATGCACGGTTATCATTGTCACGGGGTTGTCCTACTGCACCGACATTTACGATGGTCTTTGTGCCGGATAATAGGGGATATGGTTCATAATTCTGCCACTCGGGATGAATGAGGTAAAAATCAGTGGTGCAGATATAGGGGATATGTGTGTGTCCAAGGAAGCCGATTTCAGTTACTTCTTCAAAATTGTCCTTGAGGTTCTTTTTGACTTCATCAGCCAGGTTAAAGAGGTCATCGCGTCTGATGACATATTCGTCAATTATGCCACGTGGTGAGCCGTGTGCATAAATAATCCCGCCAGAAAAAGTACCCGAGTCCGAGCGATATTCGTTAGTTAATGACTGGAAGAATTGTTTGACCTTGGGGTTATTTATATTTTTCTGGATGGTCTGTTTGGTCCAATTTATGGCGCGTTGTGCTGAAGGATTGAACTTGGTTTTATCTACTGATAAGGCAAGTTCGTGATTGCCTCTGATATTAATAATATTATGATGGATAGATAAAAGGATACACTCTACCGGATTTGGACCATAACCAATCAGGTCGCCTAATGAGATGATTTGCGTAATTTCTCCTCTAAAACGTTTGGAGATGTCAGTCAGGACTGCCTCAAATGCCTCTAAATTACTATGAACATCAGAAAGGATAACTTGTAGCATAGTATAGAATCCCAAGAGGGATAAACTCCGAGCATAGAGTCCCAGTGGGATACGGCAATTTACTTCCAGACCTTTTTCAGGTAAGCTGGTATAGACGATGCTTCACGGGGTCCGACCATTACCTGCCAGCCGGACTCGGCTTCTAATTTTCCGCTCAGCGCCGCTACATAACCCGGTATAATTACCTTTTTGTGTTTTACCCTTTGCGAGATGGTTGATTCATTTAGTGCCTTGGTGATTACTTTTTCATTCAATTTATCAGCCGCATAAGCAGTCATCACTGACATTCCTTCTGTATTCACAACCAGGATATAAGAAGGCACTTTACTTCCTTCTACTTCTGGTTCCACTGTGAAATAGGTCAGAGAGAAATTGGTGGTAACAAGGATCGGCGAACTTTCGGTAACACTGCCGATTGGATAGAGTTTTGGCTCAACCTGAATCGGCTTCTGCGGGTCGGTGTAGATATTCTGTCTGACTGTAACTAAAGGAAGCATCTGCCATAATTCACTGCTTTTGAGGACAACGATGCCGGCATATTTCAGGATGAATGTGGCGGCAAATAATGTCTCTTCCATTGTTCCTGTATTCTCAGGAGGAAATACAATGACCGGGAATCCGAGAGGTCTGAAGGTTTTTTTCAGGGCAAGTCGTCTTATCTGGATAATATCTGAGAGAAGTTGTTGCATCCTGCTTGAATTGGGGTTGAGCACAAATTCTTTTACACCCAATGCAGTAATCTTTGGTGTAAGGTCTGCTAATTCGTCTAAATTATTTGCAACGACGGCTAATGGGCAGTTATATTCCTTGGCTAAATCCGCCTGATGCATATAATTTTCTGGAGTTGCAGAATATATTAAAGGTCTGCGTGAGGCAGTGATTTTTAAACCTACTTCCTGGATTGCTGGATTCATACTGACTTGAATTATTGGAAGTGTAGAATGGGCAGTAATTATTTTACAAGCCGCACTAAAGACATCCGGATTATTGCTTACATCCCTGATGGCGATTAAATCAACCCGAACCTTTTTGCCGACGCGGTCAAAGACCAAATTCTGAATATACTGGGCTTTATTCTCTATTTCAGCAGATGGCAGATTATCCGGGATTTCTATGGCAATACCGGTTGGATGATAGAAGGTTTGTTCGTGGCGGAATAAAACGGTCTCATTACCGATTTCTAATTTGGTATCGGCTGTTCCGAGAGCAACAAGTTGAATCGGTGGGGCAGATGCACCATCCAGAGCCGCTTTTGCATCTGCAGAGACATGCGGGCATTTATCCAATGAGGTTTTTTGGGTTGCCAGCGCCATAGCAAACGCCAGACAAGTAGGCACACCACAATCACCACAATTTGTCTTGGGTAGTAGTTTATAAATATCTAATCCAGTCATCGGCATATCTTATATCCCCACTTTCTAATAGTTAGTTAATCTTGATGATTTAGTAAACATTATTATCATCAATTAGTCAAGAAAAGTGGTTGCATTTTTCTTGACATTATAACATTGTATTTGTATGATTGGTTATATGGGAAAAATCATTTACATAGAGCCGGACCATAATAATGTCTATTTTGATTACGGTCCTGCTTTACAGGATTCTTATAATCAGGATGTAATTGTTGCATTAATCAGGGACCCTGAATGTATCTTTGCCTATTGGGAACTTTCTGGGAGAGTCGTTTCGCAGACCCTTCGGGATAAAATAAAACACCATCTACGATGGATTTTAAGAGTTCATAACCTTTCTAATAAAGTATTCAATGATATCTCGCTCTTGTCTCCCCGTGATTTCAGCAATATCCAGGGTAATTATTATCTGAGTTGCTTACCAGACACAGAGTATCAATTAGAATTTGGGGTATTTGATAACAATGATTTTATCTCGTTAGTAAAATCAAATATCGTAAAAACCCCGAGACGCCATAAAACCCATCCGGGAAATATAATATCATATGCAAATAGACGATAAACTTATAGAATATCTCTATTTTCTGGCACGGATTTCCCCGGCTTATACTGAAGAAAAAGAGCGATTAAAACAGGACCTTTCTAAAATCCTCTCTTATGTAGAAATGCTTAATAAGGTGGATGTCTCTAACATTGAGCCATTAGTCCATTCCGTGGAAAATAAGGATAATATCTGGCGTGAAGACAGGACCGGAGAGTCATCGGGAGTTGAGCGTGCCTTGATGAACGCCCCTGAAAAACACGGCTCTTTCTTTAAGGTGCCGAGGGTGATAGAATAACGTAGAGCGTCCCTATGGACATCGGGATGCCCTTTGCTCTATGCTCTAAGCGGATTTCAGTATCTCCATCAACCGATTATTAGAGAGGCAATTATCCTGAAACCTTAGCCCTGCTTTTTTATAAATATCATCTGCGGTGTTTTCTATAAAAGCAAGTCGTGTCTCAAGACATAATGGCTCTTCTTTAAGAATGATTCTGGTTTGAAGTGGTTTAGAGACTACCCTACCTTCAGGGCAGAGTGTTCTGAAGAAATCCTGGAATTGCTTTTTCTCGTTATCCTGCGAGCGTCCGGGGAAGACCACCAATGGCTCAACGAGCATCCCGCAGGTGCTCAAATCAGTTAAAGTGGCTTTTAATATCTCCATCACCTTGGACACCTTCTGCGAAATCTCTACTTGATAAGTAATTGAACGATGATAGGTCGCAGTTTTATCCATCTGGGAAACAACTATTCCCTCGCTTATTGCCTGCATCATATTAGCGAACCTGAAGGGTCTCGGAACTATCTTGAAACACCCTAATGACTGTAAATTATCCTGATGTTCACTAATTATAATAATGGGTAAATTCGGTAGGAGTTCTTTGGTCTTTGTGATGAATTCCTTTACATCAGAATTGACTCTCTCTAATTCCATCACGACAACATCAAATAAAGCGGTCTCTATCTTTCGCGTCGCGGATGCAAAATCATCTGAGAGCGAGACGCCATAATAATTACCGAGCATACTTTTGATGAGTGCGCCAGTCTCCTGCAATGCATCCATTACCAACACATTCATATAAGCAATTCCTTCTATGTATATCTATTATCGGCATTTTAATTGCTAAACTTGACTTCTTTATCAGTGGTTGTACTATATCTGTGGATTACTTCTCCGAAGGAGTCCGTATAACCCACCGGGTCACCCTGTGGGTGACTCTTCGGAGTCCATCGGACATACGGTCCAGCCAGAGGCGGATGTGCCTTTAGCATCACTAAATAATTACGAATGATGATTCCTGTTTTTGTATTATTAATAATGGACGGCTGGGGTGTGAGGAAAGAGACCAGAGGTAATGCAATAAGGTTGGCAAAGACCACCAACTTGAGCCGATTAGAAAATGACTATCCTTATACAGAACTCCAGTGCTCCGGTGATGCGGTTGGACTACCTGAAGGACTAATGGGCAATTCAGAGGTTGGTCATCTTAATATCGGTGCAGGCAGAATCGTCTGGCAGGAGATTACCAGAATTGATAATGCTATCAAGGATAACTCCTTTTTCTCTAACCCTACGTTAGTAAATGCTCTCTCTCATTGTAAGAAACACCAGAGTAATCTCCATCTAATCGGGCTTGTCTCCAATGGCGGTGTGCATAGTTCTGAATACCATTACTTCTCCCTTTTAGAAATGGCTAAAAAGAACGGATTTACCAGAAATAACCTTTTCTTCCACGTTGTTACTGATGGCAGAGACACGTCGCCAGATAGCGGAGTCCATCATATTCAACGACTAATTGATAAAATGAATTTTCTGGAGGCGGGCAGAATTGCGACTATCTCGGGTCGTTATTACCTGATGGATAGAGACAAACGGTGGGACAGGATAGAAAAGGCATACAACGTCCTGACCATTGGAGAAGGTATAAAATACACCTTAGCAATTGAGGCGATGAAAAAGGCATATCAAAAAGGCGAAACAGATGAGTTTATTAAACCAATTGTCCTGACCGAGAATGAGAAGCCCGTGGGTTTGATTAAAGATAACGATTCTGTTCTCTTCTTTAATTTCCGGGCTGACCGTGCAAGGCAAATCACCCGTGCCCTGACAGAAGCGGATTTTAAGGACTTTGCGCGCCAGACATTTCCCCGTGTCTTATACACCACAATGACCCAGTATGACGAGCGATTTGTTCTGCCTGTTGCTTTTAAGCCAATCTCTCTAAAAAATATACTCGGTGAAGTTTTAGCAAGACGCAAGGTAAAACAACTTCGTATTTCCGAGACCGAAAAATACGCCCATATTACATATTTCTTTAATGGCGGAGAAGAAAAACCTTTTGAGTATGAGGATAGAATCCTGATTCCTTCGCCCAAGATAGCAACTTATGATATGCAACCTGAAATGAGTGCCCCGGAAATAACCCGTACGGTCATGAAAGACATCCAGAATAGAAACCACCATCTTATCATTATGAATTATGCTAATTGTGATATGGTCGGACATACCGGGGTTTTAGATGCGGCAATAAAGGCAGTGGAAACAGTGGATGATGAAGTTGGTAGAATAACTGATGCTGTCATGAAAAAGGATGGTGTTATCCTTATTATCTCAGACCACGGCAATGCTGAAGAAATGATAGATGAGAAAACTGGCTCTGCGCACACTTATCATACCACCAATATGGTACCCTTTATTCTCGTTTCATCCAGATACAAAAATAGGAAACTCAAACCACACGGCAAATTATGTGATATCGCACCGACCATACTGGATATCTTGGGAATAGAAAAACCAGCAGAGATGGAAGGAATGAGTTTATTATTGAGTCAGGAGGTATAACGTCGCGACTAAGGGGGGCATCTGGCACAGGTGGAACGGAACATCGTGGTGCTCAGATAACGGTCGCCTCTATCCGGAAAAATAACCACAATGGTTCCTCGGCGCATTTTCTCGGCTATCTTGAGCGCACCACTCAATGCCGCGCCACTGCTCATGCCCACAAATATCCCTTCTTCACGGGCCAACCTTCGGGCGAGATGATACGCTTCCTCATCGGTTACCGTGATTTTTTCATCAAGCAGTTCAGGTTGATAAATGGAGGGCAGGATAGATTCGCTCATATTTTTAAGCCCCTGGATGCTGTGACCAAGAGTTGGTTCTACTCCGACTATTCTGATTGCGGGATGATGTTCTTTTAATCGTCTACCAACCCCCATCAAAGTTCCTGTAGTCCCCATGCCTGCCACAAACACATCTAACTCGCCATCCGTCTGTCGGAGTATCTCTGGTCCGGTGGTCTCATAATGAGCCAGGACATTATTTGCATTATTAAACTGGTCGGGCATAAAATAGCGCTCGGTATCTTCAGCCAAAATCTCCCTGGCTTTTAGGATTGCTCCATCCACCCTTTGTTCCCCTGGTGTTAAAATGAGGTCTGCTCCAAAAGCCCTGAGGATATTCTTTCGCTCCTCACTGACACAGGCAGGCATAACCAGTTTGACCTTATACCCTTTAGCCGAGGCAATCATCGCTAAACCAATACCGGTATTACCCGAGGTTGGTTCCAATATTACCCTGTCCTCGGTCAATGCCCCTGATTTCTCTGCTTCTCTAATCATATAGTAAGCGATGCGGTCTTTCACCGAACCCGCGGGGTTGTTACCTTCCAGTTTAGCAAGAACTCTCACCCCATTTCGGGGTCTCAGATTATTAATCTCCACCAGAGGTGTATTTCCAATGGTTTCTATAAGATTCATATCTTTACATTTGATTTTTCATTCACTCTGCCTTGCAATGCAGCCTAAATTTGCCAAAGTCGAGTACTTTATTGAAGTATATCAGGCTGTCTAAAAAGTTACAGATATTTTGA
>JAGUXD010000042.1 GCA_020062035.1 Candidatus Brocadiia bacterium
AAGGGTAACGAGGAGCAAAGCAATTGTGATAACTGCAATTGATAATCTCTGGAAAGGTGCAGCGTCCCAGGCGGTTCAAAATATGAATATTATGCAAGGGTTTGAGGAAACATTAGGCTTACTATAAATGAAGAAAATATCCTGTTCTGTAACCGCGCCTGAGGGATTTCTGGCATCGGGCATCAAGAGCGGTATTAAAGACAACAAACTTGACTTGGGCTTAATCTTCTCCAAGGTCCCGGCCCGAGCCGTCGGCGTTTTTACCAAGAATGAAATTAAAGCCGCACCGGTTGAGGTCTGCCAGAAGAACCTGAAAAATGGTCAGGCACAAGCGATAATAGTAAATAGCGGTAATGCCAATTGCCTCTGCGGAAAGAAAGGTTTCAATCAGGCAGTAAGTATTACCAAACACCTCTCATCGTGTCTTGCGATTAGAACAGAGGATGTGCTGATTGCATCTACTGGCGTTATCGGTAAGCCATTCCCGGCAGATAAAATAATATCTGCTCTCCCGAGATTAGTAAATAAACTGAGCCGGTCAGGTGCTCTTGCCGCAGCAAAAGCCATTATGACTACTGACCTCTTTCTCAAGCAAGTTGCGGTTAAGATGAAAATAGGAGCTAAAGAGGTGAAACTCGGTGGTATCGCCAAGGGCTCAGGAATGATATATCCCAATATGGTCTCCGCAGGCGACTCATTCGGAGCGACGATGCTCTGTTTTCTGACAACGGACGCCTGTATTGAGCAGAATGCTTTAACAAAATCACTCAGTGACGCAGTAGATGAGTCCTTCAATGCCATTACAGTTGATGGTGATATGAGCACCAATGATACGGTAATTATTCTGGCTAATTCTCTATCTGGCAATCCAGAGATAAAGTATCGCTCCCGGAATTATAAAATATTTCAGTCCGCATTAAAATATGTTGCATCGTATCTGGCGAAAGAGATAGTAAGGGACGGCGAAGGGGCGAGTAAATTTATTGAGATAGAAATAAAGGGTGCTAAAAGTAAAACCGATGCCCAGAAGATTGCCTCACGGATTGCCAATTCAAATCTGGTCAAGACAGCCATAGCCGGTGAGGACCCGAATGTCGGAAGAATCGCCGCAGCGGCCGGAGCGGCCGGGGTCCGTCTTGATGTCCCAAAATTGGATATTTACTTGAGTGGATTAAAAATAATGAGCGCAGGTCAGATACATTATCAAGTTAGAACCAAGGCACGGAGATTATTGCAGAATAAGAAGATTAAAATACTGCTAAATCTGAATGCCGGAGCCAACAGGGCGAGTATCTGGACCTGCGATTTGACAGAGGGCTATATAAAAATAAATGCAAAATATAATTAAAAAAGCCGATGTTCTGATAGAAGCCATCCCATACATAAGAAAGTTCAGGAATACCATTACTGTAGTCAAACTCGGCGGTAGTTTAGAGGACAACAACCAGGTCCAGAACGAAATTCTCAAGGACATTATATTTTTAAGTTCGGTGGGTATCAAGACGGTTCTGGTTCACGGCGGCGGGCGACGGATTAGTGCCAGGATGCAACAGGCCGGGTTAGTGCCCAGGTTTTTAGATGGTCTGAGAATTACCGATGCGCGGGTTATGGAAATTGTTAAAAACACGCTCCATCAGAGGAATTTAGAATTAACCCGTCAGATTAGACGGCTCGGCTGGAAGGCCCGCTCCCTCTGCGGTAAAAAGCATGAAATAATCTGGGCTGAAAAACTCTTTCCCCACGGCGAGGACATCGGATTTGTCGCAGAGGTTTCATCAATAAATATCAGACCCATTGTCAGCGCGCTTAATGCCGACGAGATACCGGTTCTTACTCCCTTAGGATTCGGTAGCGATGGCAGGACATATAATATCAATGCAGACCAGGCCGCCTGCGACATTGCCGCAGCATTAAAAGCCGAAAAGTTCATCCTGATTACCGATATCAAGGGAATCCTCAGAAACAAGTCAGACGAATCCACCATCATTTCTACGCTAACTATAAAGAAGGCACGGGACCTAATCAAAAAAGGTATTATCAATACCGGGATGATTCCTAAGGTGAGAGCAATTATCAGGGCATTAAACAACGGCGTTAAAAAGACGCATATTATTGACGGCCGTTTAGCGCACGCGCTCCTCTTGGAGATTTTTACGGATAAAGGCATTGGAACTGAGATAATATGCTGTTCCAAATAAATAACATCTATAAGGAAAACAGTGGTTTCCTGTTTTCTTGGGTTCCTTATTGTATATTATTTTATTCTAATCGCATAAAATGAGTAGAACCGAAGAGGTCGCAAAATTGTATCAGCAATATGTAATGCCAACCTACACCAGGACAGGAATTGTCCTGGTCAGGGGCAAGGGCATCAAGGCCTACGACATAGAAGGAAAAGAATACCTTGACTTCTTCCCCGGCTGGGCCGTGTCAGGGCTTGGCCATTGTCATCCTGAAGTGGTTTCAGCCATAAGAGAGCAGGTCAGGAAGATGCTTCATGTATCCAACAATTATTATAATGAATTACAGGCTGACCTGGCGCGGAAAATAGCCGAGCACTCTTTTGATGGAAAGGTCTTTTTCTGCAATAGCGGAGCCGAGGCGGTTGAAGGCGCAATCAAACTTGCCCGTAAATTCGGTTCTCCAAAAAGATACGAGATAATTACTCTGGAAAAATCATTCCACGGCCGGACGATGGCAACTATTAGCGCAACCGCGCAACCGAAATATCAGGAGGGATTCTCGCCATTGCTATCCGGATTCACCTATGCACCTTTTAACGAGATGGACGCGGTCAGAGCAAAAATAACTGAAAGAACCGTTGCGATAATGCTAATCATATCTAAATAAATTTCTAAAGACTGATATTAATTATGCCGATAATAATAGGTAAGGTAAATGTATAATTTTAGTAAGGAGGGTAATATGAAACCGGT
>JAGUXD010000211.1 GCA_020062035.1 Candidatus Brocadiia bacterium
GATATTACCATTAGGGTCAACTGCAACACCCCTTGCGGCATCAGGAAATGAACTTCCTAAATATGTGGATGCTAAAAGCGGGTCTATGATTAAAGGGAGTTTCTTATCATAATCGCCTATTGTAAATCCATAAGTATTGTTATTGATTAACCGATAAGAGACCTCAACGGGCCTTTTTACACCGTCTATTTCCTGGTAAGCAATTGGTAAAGACATAGCCATCTGAATTGAGGTGTTTAAGTGAATTTCAAGTTCACCGCTTTTTCGTAGAGAGACATTTCCTGTAAATGAGAGTTTAATAGAACTTACATCTCCTTCTGGCTCAACAATGAATATCTTTTCTATATTCTTGGATGTTGCCTTCAGGTTTAGAGTGATATGGTTCCAGACCTCGCCTAATGAGAGCGTGTTAAAAGTAGGAACATTAGAACGCCAGTCCTCTTTTTTGTTGCCGATAAAATAATGAACTTCTGTTTGAGATGGCTCTAAACCGCTGATTTGCAATGGTTCAGAGGTCTCTCTGGCAATAGTTTCTTTTAACAGGAAGCACGAATAAGGGAATGAACCATGTGCTGTAAGGGTGTCATCACAGTTGAAGTAATCCTTTTGTCTGACGATGGTATAAATAAATTCACCTTTATCTGTAATATATACCGGCCCCTGAAATGACTGGACATAGAATTTAACGTTATCCTGTTTTATCTGTCCCTGGTTCTTGACAAATGGCACAGAATGAGAAGAAGAATTTAATTTACGAATAATCTCTTCTTTTTCTACCGCTAACAAAGGACTGATTGCCAAAAATATAATTGCTACTAATACAAAATATTTCATAAGATTCTCCTTTCTTATCTTTTTTCTCTCATCTTTCCTCTCTCACCAAGTGTTTTTCTCATTACATAGATTACATCTGTCAGGATTACTCTAACAACGGCACTTATAATTGGCGATGATTTGAGTTCATCAGCAATCCGCGGGCTAATCTGGTAATACTTTTCTGTAAGATATCGTCCGACTGGATTAGTTAAAAGGTATCTATCTCTGAATTGTTTTAAGAAGAGCACATCAGGATGATTGGATGAGCCATAAACCGCTGTGGCAATAAAACATTCATATAATTGTTTAGTAAAGGCATCTCTGCCCAATAGCACACCCTCATCACTACTTCCGGACTCAGCGAAGATAGGTGGTATCTCGGTAGTAAATCGCCATGTAGTAGACCAACTGATTCTACCAGTAGAATCAGTTGCCACAACATACCAATAATAACGGGTGTCACCTTGTGCCTGAGAAAAAGTGTAAGTAAGCCGTGAGCCCGAATAAATCTCTGTTAAAGGATAAGCGTCAGTAGAGAGATAAAGCAAATATGAAGTACCGCCGATTGCATTACTGGGTGGGTCCCATTGTAAGTACGGCGGCAGGGCTAGACCAGTTGCGAAATTAGCCGGAGCACGAAGCGTTGGTGGGGCAAGCGGAGTTGTGGTTACTAATGGGCCGCCTCGTAAATCAGGCGTTATTTTCAAGACAAATATATCAGAGGTGCCTCCCTGATATACCCCGCCATTATAAAAAGTAGGCGTAGTACGGGTAATTGGAGCAAAAATCGGGAAATCAGATGAGGACGTTCCACCGGTTACAATTACATTCATACTATCATCTAAAACAATCCCGCCACGACTGAAATTAGGGCTAAGAGAAGGTGGAGGACTGCCGACAATTAACTCCACACCGTTTCCGCCTATGTAAGTAGAAGCAATATAACTGAAATTATTCTTGAATCTTGCGATAAATGCATCTGTTAGACCGGAGAGCGTGGAATCAAACGAAGAAGGAATTGTTGAAGTAATTGGAAAGTTTCCAGACCCGGTGTAACCGATTATAAAGACCTGTCCAGCAACAGGGGCAATCACGATGCCACGCCCGACATCAAGCCCCGATCCACCCACAGTTCTTGAAGCTAATACCGTATTCAATGAGGGAGAGAATTTAGTAAGCAACGCGTCTCCAGTGCCTCCACCATAAGAACCTGACACTCCTATAAACGGAAAATTTGGGGAACTCGTCTCTCCTGTAACATAAATATTGTCAAGTAAGTCAACGACAACGGCATGCGCTGACTCAAATCCATTACCACCTAACAATGTAGAGGCAATTGTGCTTGTTAAACTGTTGTTAAATTTGGTAATAAACGCATCAATATCATTTAATGTGGTAGAATATGCACCAACGGTAGTTGGAAAATTTGTTGAATTAGTTACGCCGCATACGATTACATTTCTAATAGAGTCAAAAGTCAGTCCATAGGCCCCATCAGTAGCATTGCCACCTAAATAAGTTGATATAAATCCAGCTCCACTAAGGTTACTATTTAGCCGACAAACAAAGGCATCAAGCGGGGCGCCACCAAATGAGGGATATGCCGCGCCCAGGGTCGTTGGAAATCCGTTACTCGCAAGACCACAAACAAACACATCATTATTTGATGGGTTTATCCTGACACAATAGGCAAGGTCATATCCCCGGCTGCCGAGAAAAGTAAAGACAAATCCGCTTGATGTAAGATTATTGTTTAACCGACACACC
>JAGUXD010000071.1 GCA_020062035.1 Candidatus Brocadiia bacterium
AGAGATCTGGCAGGCACTTTTATCTGGTAAAAGCGGGATTGCGAAAATCCAGGCATTTAATACCACCGGCTTTGATGTAATTATCGCGGCTGAAGTAAAGAATTTTAAGATAGAGGACTATGTCGCACCTGCGCAGGCGAAACGTTTAGACAGATTCGCCCAGTTTGCTATGGTCTCTTCTATTCAGGCTGTTAAAGATTCCAATCTTGATTTTTCCCAATGTAATCTTCATCGGGTCGGCGTCGTGCTTGGCTCAGGGATTGGTGGATTCGTTGAGTTTGAAGACCAACACACCAGATTGCTTCAAAAAGGACCGTCACGGGTTTCACCTTTTACTATTCCCAAAGTAATGATGAATTCAGCGCCCGGGCAAATAGCAATTCACCATGGCTTAAAAGGACCTAATTTCGCAGTGGCAAGTGCCTGTGCTTCTTCTAATCATGCAATAGGAATTGCATTTAAGATGCTTCAGCAAAATCAGGCAGATATTATAATAAGCGGTGGTTCTGAAGCGGCGGTAACCCCATTAGGTTTAGCGGGCTTTGCCTCACTCAAGGCGCTTTCTACCCGTAATGACGAACCAGAAAAGGCATCTCGTCCTTTTGACAAAAATCGTGATGGCTTTGTAATGGGTGAAGGTGGCGCTGTTTTTATAATGGAAAGTCTGGACAATGCGCTCAGACGCAATGCAAAAATTTACGCAGAGGTTTTAGGAATTGGAATGAACGATGACGGCTATCATATTACCGCACCCGACCCTGAAGGTGAAGGTGCGGCAATGAGTATGAGACTCGCCCTTGATGATGCAAATTTAAGACCAGAACAGGTTTCATATATTAATGCACACGGCACATCTACGCCTTATAATGATGCGACTGAAACCAGAGCCATTAAAAAAGTCTTTGGTGAACATTCCAGAAAGTTGGCTATCAGTTCTACTAAATCAATGATAGGACATTTATTGGGCGGCTCAGGTGCTGTTGAACTTGTTGCAACAATCTTGAGCATCAGAGATAATATTGTGCATCCGACTATAAATTACGAAACACCTGACCCTGAATGCGACCTGGATTATGTGCCAAATAATGCAAGAAAAATGGAAGTAGAAATAGTACTCTCTAATTCTTTTGGTTTCGGCGGCCATAATGCTACAATTGTTGTAGGAAAGTATAAACCGTGAAATCTTGCTGTTGGCTTTTGGCTATTTCGCTAAAATGAAAATGGGGTTAATAATAACTGATTTTATTTACTTTATACTTACAGGATTATTACTTGCAGGATGCATCGGGTCGCCAACTAACAAGGCAGATTTGGTAAAATCCCGCCAAGACGGGATAATCCAGAAAGAAAAACAAGCAATTGCTAAGAATTTTAATATTGTTTGTAAAGCAATGTTAAGAGGCGATATTGAAACCGTTTATCAAAAATATTTGAGTAGTTCATTGCAAAATTTATCAAGTTATGATGAATTTGTAAAGGACTATAACTTGAACAAAGAGAATTATCTTGTTTTATTTAAGGGAGCGGTATTAAAACAAATATCTCCTGAAAATGACTTGGCATCTGTAATTGTGGTCTGGGGTAATGGTGAGGGGGAAATAATAGAATTCAGCAAGGAAAATAATATCTGGAAGATTCGCTCTTTGATACAACCACCAGAAGTTTATCCGATAAGGTAAAACCACCCCATCCCGATGGATATCAGGGGGGCATTCTGGCGAAGGAGGGTAAAAGCAAATGAAATATTTTAGTTTGGTATTTATTTGTCTCGCTGTTGTTTTATGGGGATGTGTTTCATCATCCGGCTTAGGTGAAGATGATAAAATATTTATTGAGTCAACCCCTTCAGGCGCAAGGGTATTAGTAAATAATGAGATTGTTGGCATAACACCGCTTATGGTAAAATTACCAAGAACACCTGCATCGGTCTATCTAAAAGTTGTAAAAGAAGGTTATCAGCCAGAGGAGATTGTTCTTTCGCCTAAAGCAGAACCTGTCAGTATGCGAAAACGAAATGCAGTCGTAAATAGCACGGCATTTTTTGGAGGGATAGGACTTGTGGCAGGGCTTGCATCAGGCATCCCTCTGGGAGGACTTTTGGGCGGGTCTTTGTTAGGATTAGGTGTTGGCTTATTACAAGAACCAGAAGAATCAGAAAAACCAGGAGAACTCAGCACAAACTGGGAATTTTCTCCAAAAGACCTTCATATTAAATTAGCGCCGTTATGGGGGAAATAATAGAAAGAATTACTTTATGACAAATAAATATCTAATCACTGTTTTAGTTTTAACAGGTGTTTTATTTTCTTGTAGCCAGGTTAAAGAACCGGGTTCTACAAAAGACACCCCTGCAGAAAAAACACCAGAGCAAGAGACTCAAAAAACCAATGCTCCTGAACCAAATCTTCAGATAAAAAGTGAACCAGTGACTCCAACATATCAGATTCTGCCTTTCTTTAAGATGGATGATATCTTAAAAGTAGAAGAAGAACAAAGATGGGATGGAACAATTACTATGAAGATTTC
>JAGUXD010000119.1 GCA_020062035.1 Candidatus Brocadiia bacterium
GAGGCAATACAGAAGGTTGATTCACCTTCTCCAAATGCCGAATACAGACCAAATTGGCCCGCCTTAAAATCAAAGTCATCTGCTACTGATTTATCCTGAAACAGCAGCTTCATCGTCTTTGTATCGTATGTCTCTTCTATAATTTCAGAGACGGTCATCAGGTAGGGCTTATAGATATTCGTCATAATGCAGTATCACTCCATTCGCAGTTCGGAGTATCGCCTTCGGCTCGTCGGACTACGGAGGAGTGCCTTATCAAATGCAATGAGTTTAAGGTATTCTTTATCTATTAACGGTTCAGCAATTTTATAATCGGCTTGTCTATGGTTATCAGAACGTTCAGAAGACTCATATCAGTAGGGCAGTGACGGATGCATCTGCCACAGCCAACGCAGAGAGTCCTGCCGAATTTATCAGGATAATAATCAAACTTGTGTGCGACCCTCTGACGGAATCGCTTACTTTGTGTATCTCGCGGATTATGTCCTGATGCGTGGACCGTGAACATCGCAAATTGACAGGCATCCCAGTTCTTACACCTGCAACCATCTTTTAAGTTGCCCTCATCCACTATGTCAAAACAATGGCAGGTCGGACATAGATAGGTGCAGACGCCACAGCCAATACAGGGCAGGGTTATCTTTGCCCATATCGGATGCTCATCCCAGTGGGACTCCAGCCACGACCTTATTTGTGTAATATCAAACTTCTTGTCCGGCCCTTTATAATCAATAGGTTTCTCATCTCGGTCTTCTATAAAAGAAGATAACGAGGTAAGTAGAGTCTTGCCTTTTTCAGTCAGAACTTGCACTGAATAATTACCTTCCAGAGTCTTCTGCAGGAAGATATCGCTTCCTTCGGTGGTTTGCGGGGTAATACCTACTGAGGTGCAGAAGCAGAATTCGTCACACTTCTCGCAGGCAACCGAGATAATAATATTTTTCTCCCGCCGTTTGAGATAGAATTCATCGTTATAGTCCCAGGTAAAGACCTTGTCCATAATCGGATAAGAGACCGCTTCACAGGGTCTGACGCCGAATATGACCACACCTTCTGGGTCTTTTGGGTCTGTGATATTAATCTTGTTCTTTTCCGTCCAGGAATAGGTTAAGATTGACTCATTGTCAGCAAAGAAATACTCTTTGGTTGATTTAGTAGGGTAGATGAGTGATAAATTGACCTCGTCAAAGGATTTTAGCGGTTTATATAATGAGTAATTATCTTCCTTAACAGGACCGACGACACTCCTACCATCTTTGATAAACGTTTCAATAAATGTTTTAAGGTTATTTAAGGTTATTAACATAATTGTTATGTCGTATTACTAAATCCTGCTACCCAATCACCAACATAATGGGTTATTATTATCACGACCAGACTGATAAATAAATGTTCCAGCACTGCTTTATGTGGTTTTATATTCTGCTGTTTTGCCATTCTGATACTTATTATTGTGATAAGAAACAGGCCCCAGATAATTCCGGCAATAATGGCGGTATTAAGTTGCCATAATAAAATCGGAATAACAAAGGTTAAGGAAACAACAAACTTAGTAATAAAGGTTGAGATAGTCGCCAGCCAGATTTCATTAGAAGAGTGTTTATTCTCTGATTCTTCAGAGATATGGATACCTAATGCATCAGAAAAAGCATCCGCAATAGCGATAGTCAAGATTCCGCCCAGCACTGCCAGTTTAGAATGAGTGCCTGAATGTAAGCCTACCATCAGCCCAAGAGTGGTAATTACTCCTGATGTAGAACCAAAACTAAAACCTGTTTTCAGGGGATGTTTCATATAATAAAATTCTCCTTATCTTCAGGATGGTAAGTAGCCAGAGGCGGAGGCACATTTGGGTTAAATCCGACTTCATAGCCGAAATTGGTTTTGATATTGTTATAAAGCATTTTATTCAGAAGCATCAAAGGGATATTGACTGGGCAAGCCCTTTCGCATTCGCCACAATCTATGCATCTACCTGCCAGATGATACGCCCTGATAACATTCCAGGCAAAATTACCCTTAAGATGCGGGGAGGTTAATATCCATTGCGGTTGATTCTTGTCCGCAATACAACGATTACAATAACATAAAGGGCATATCTGGCGACAGGCATAACACTTGATGCACTTTTCTAATTCTTTGCGCCAGAAGTCCCAACGTTCGGCAGGAGATTTCTTCAAGAGTTTAGCAATAGTCTCGTCCTGCGTTGTGAGTCGTGGGTTATCCGTCTTGCATCCTGTGTCAATAACCTCGTCATAATATTCGGGCAATCGTTCACCAGTTGAAATAGCAATAATATAGACCTCTTCTCTGGTTATTTGGTGTTCCTGAATTAATCCTGTTATTGCTCTTAGATTGGAATATGATGCGACAATTCCACGTCGTCCCAATGCCTTAACCTCTGGCTTCAGTAGATATTTACTGAGCATTACAATACAGGTATCGTCGTAAATAAGTTTGTCCATCTCATCAGGAGAAGTAATCATTATAGGTCTGGCAAGTTGTGGGTTGTCGCCTTTTTCATAGCCGATAAATACGCTGATGGCTTTGGATTCCAATAATTCTTTAACCCGTTGTCTGAGTTTATCTATCATATCAGAGTCCCTTAAAAGTTCCTAATTTTCTTACTTCATCGGTAACCTTATTTACTACTTCCACAAACTTAGCGCCTTCGGCGGCAGAGACCCAAGAAAAATGGATTCTGCCCGGTTCAATGCCCACAAATTCAAGCATATCTTTGAAAACCATCCAACGTCTCCGTGCCAGAAAATTTCCGCTTCTATAATGACAGTCATTAGGATGACAGCCAGAAACCAGGACACCATCCGCCCCTGTTTCAAACACTTTAAGTAGCATTACTGGGTCAAGCCGACCAGTGCAAGGGACTTTGATAACGCGGATATTCGGAGCATATTTTAATCGGCTCGTTCCTGCCAAATCAGCGCCTGCATAACTGCACCAGTTGCATAAAAATGCGATTATTTTGGGCTCAAAATTATTGTTCATATATCAACAGAAACTTGTTATCTCAGCATAGACCTGTTCTTCTGTAATCCCTGCCAAATCCGGGCATTTGGATGGGCAGGTGGCAACACATACCCCACAGCCCTGACAGAGTCCTTCATTAACCCGCGCAACCTGTCGTATCAATTGCCCCTGGCGATTCTTAATATCCTTTAATTCTATCGCCTTATATGGACAGCCCTGGATACACATCTGACAACCGGTGCAAAGCATTTCATTGATTCGTGCGACAGTACCTTCTTTTATAAGATTATCTTTAGAGAATAAAGCCAGAACTTTGCTTGCGGCACCTGATGCCTGTGAGACAGAATCCGGAATATCCTTAGGCGCCTGACAGGCACCTGCCAGAAATATCCCTGCATTAGTTGTCTCCACAGGCCGTAATTTCGGATGAGCCTCGGTTAGCCAATTATCCTTATCATAAGATGTTCCCAATTTCTGGTATAGTTTTTCTATCTCTTTTGGTGCTGTCATTGCTGATGCAAGAACCACCATATCTGCCGGGATTTCCACTTTCTTTCCGCTTAATGTATCAACACCACGAACAATAAGTTTATCCTTTTTACGAAAGATGCGACTGACTCTACCCCGTAGATAAATTGCCTCATCTTCTTCTATGGCGCGCTGGACAAATTCTTCATAACCCTTACCACCAGCCCTGATATCAATATAAAATACATACGCCTTGCCGTAATGGACTTTATGTTTATAGAGCATCGTATGCTTGGCAGTATACATACAACAGACCTTGGAACAGTAAGAAATACCCTTGGCAGGCTCACGCGAGCCAACACACTGGATAAATACGATGGTCTGCGGCACTTTGCCATCAGAAGGTCTTTTGATTTCGCCTTTGGTTGGTCCTGAGGCGCTAACTAATCGCTCAAATTGCAGACCATTAAGCACATCCTTATATTTTCCAGCACCGTATTCGCCATAGAAGTTGTTTGGTAACATCTCATAGCCGACTGCTACGACAATCGCACCGA
>JAGUXD010000115.1 GCA_020062035.1 Candidatus Brocadiia bacterium
ATCTGATATCCTTGATGAACTCAAAAACAAACCAATGGCTAAATACATTGATGTAACAGCCATTACACCAACCCCATTAGGCGAAGGTAAGACGGTAACCACTATTGGATTGACCCAGGCACTGAACAAGGTTGGTAAAAGAGCTGTGGTCTGTATTCGCCAGCCATCTTTAGGACCTGTTTTCGGGATAAAAGGTGGTGCGGCTGGCGGCGGTTATTCGCAGGTGCTTCCGATGGAGGATTTCAACCTTCACTTGACCGGTGATGTTCACGCTGTCAGTATTACCCATAATCTTTTATCCGCTTTCATAGACGCTCATATCTTTCACGGTAACCAATTAAATATTGACCCTGACAACATCTTCTGGCGTCGGGTCGTAGATGTCAGCGACCGGGCTTTACGCAATATCATTACCGGACTCAACGGTGAAGGTCTGGTGCGCGAAACCGGATTTGATATCTCGGTTTCCTCTGAAGTAATGGCAATCCTGGCTCTGGCGACTGACCTTAAGGATTTAAGACAGCGATTAGGCAGAATCGTCGTCGCCACAACCAGAGACAGCAAACCGGTAACAGCCGATGACCTCAAATGCGGTGGTTCTATGACGATGCTGATGAAAGACTCACTCAAACCCAATCTCTTGCAAACACTTGAAGGAACCGCCTGCTTTGTCCACGCCGGACCATTTGCCAATATTGCACACGGCAATAACTCTGTTGTTGCAGACCAGATAGCAGTGCGTTTAGGCGAATATGTCGTAACAGAAAGCGGATTTGGTGCCGATTGCGGGGCAGAGAAATTCCTCAATATCAAATGCCGTGTCAGCGGCTTAAAACCCAACTGTGTGGTAATAGTCGCTACTGTCAGGGCTCTCAAGATGCACGGTGGTGTGGGTAAAATCGTTGCTGGTAGACCACTACCTGATGAACTGGTTAAAGAAAACCTGCCTGCACTTGAAAAGGGCTGTGCCAACCTCCAGAAACATATTGAGAATATGAAACTGCACGGCATACCGGTTGTGGTTGCTGTTAACAGATTCACTCAAGACACTGATAAAGAAGTAGAACTGATTCGGAAGTTCGCCAAACAGTCAGGTGCAGAAGATGCGGTTCCATCAGAGGTCTGGACATATGGCGGCGAAGGCGGTAAAGAACTTGCCCAGGCTGTTATCAAAGCCGCTGAAAAACCCTCCAAATTTAGATTCCTCTATGAATTAGATTGGCCCATTAAGAAAAAGATTGAGACCATTGCTACCAATATCTATGGGGCCAAGGATGTTAGTTATGACCCGCTGGCAAACCGAAAGATTAAACTCTATACCGAATTAGGTTATGACAAACTACCGATTTGTATGGCAAAGACGCATCTGTCTCTTTTACACGACCCTGCACTAAAAGGAAGACCAATTGGGGTTACTTTACCGATTCGGGATGTCAGGGCATCCGTAGGTGCTGGTTTTCTGTATCCACTCTGCGGCGAGATGAGAACAATGCCGGGATTACCATCTGTCCCAGCAGGCACTCACTATGATATTACAGAAGATGGTAAAATCTTGGGACTGTTCTAAAAGAACTTTATAGGAGCGAGGTGTGCCTCGCTCCTATCCCGCCTGGGCGGGATCTAATCTGTGGCTAAATATCGCAAAATTGGATTACTTATCACGACCATCTTTTTGGCTTTTCTTATCTTCGTCTTCAATTATTATACCCCACCTTCACCATTCTATCTTGAAGCAAATATTCTTAAACTAATACCCGCATCAAATACCGCCTCCCGCCTGGGCGGGACTGCGGGCGACCTGACCGAAGAATATCATCTCTGGTTGAAGTTAGATATCTCTAAAAATAGATTTGAGAAACTTCTCTCAGATAAAGACACCCTGGTTATTAAAGGGTTTGCTGGGGAAAGAGAAACTAATTTCTCAGGATTACCTTTGCTCTTTACTAAAAATATTATTTTCTCATCGGATAATTCTCGTGAATTAACTGATGACGAAGAACTTGCCTTCCCACGGATTTCTCATAAGATAGATTACCAGAATCAATTTTACATCACGATAAAAGATGATGTGGTAACTGCATATATTCATCTGGAAGGAAACATAAAACCGCATTCACTATCACGATATATTTCAGTGAGTTTAATTCATTTCAAAGAAGACAGAGCCATTACCTCTAAAACGTTGCGGATGTTTAAGTATTAAACCTCGCCATCTCTTTAGTGAAAACGAGCTCATTATTAGCCATAAAAAAAGTTGACTTATATTAGGGCATACTGAAAAACTTCAAACATAATATCAGATAGAAATGGTATGATGTGACTGTTTTCCAGGCGATAAAGTGCAAGAGAAAAAGAAGATGGCATCTGTTTTGGTGGGGTCGTTCGCAAGGCAGCAACATATTTTCTTGACAACCAAGTTTCTGATGGCTCATTCGGCGCCATTAAAACTGGCTGGGTTCTGATGGCATTAAAATGTGCTGAATATGCGGACATCGCCATCCATTCTTAATTTTATAGGCACGAGGATGAGTTTTGTTATAGACTTCTTTAAGTCGTGAGGTGGTAACATGGGTATAGATTTGCGTTGTAGAGATACTTTTGTGTCCTAATAATTCCTGGACGCTTCGTAAATCTGCGCCGTTTTCTAATAGATGCGTCGCAAAGGTATGCCGAAATGTATGAGGCGAGACCTTTTTATTTAGACCGATTGCCTGGCGATACCGGGCAATTTCCTTCCTGACACTACGGTCAGAAAGTGGGTTTCCAAAACGGTTGAGAAACAGATGCGAATTAAAATCCGCTCTTAACTTCTGCATTCCAGCGGTTGCTCTCTTTGCCGCCTGTTCCCGTTTCTTTAGATATTCTTCTAAGGCTTTCATTGCATAACTTCCAACCGGCACCAGTCGCTCTTGTTTTCCTTTTCCTAATATATGAATTACTGCAGAATTAAAATCTATATCCTTGACCTTGAGGTTCACTAATTCAGAAACTCTTAAACCACTTGAGTAAAGTAGTTCTAAAATAACCGTATCTCTGAGGGCAATAAGCTTGCCTTCGTCCTTGCGGAATGTTGGAGGATGGTCATGGGGTTCTTTAATAATATTTTTCATCTCTGTCTGGGTGAGAAAGTTAGGAAGTTTTTTATCGGTCCGCGGTGAACGGACTAAAATCATCGGGCTGTTTTCAATAACTCTTATAGTCGCCAGAAACTTAAAGAACGATTTAATACTTGCTACCTTTCTTGCAATGGTTGTTTTCTGATAGTTTTTACCCTTCAAATATGCCAGAAACGAGCGGAGCATTAGATTATTTACCGCAGAAAAATCCGTCATTAAAAAATCTTTAGAAAGAAATTGACGAAATTGCGATAAATCATTACGATAAGAACGTTCGGTCTGGTCAGAATAATTACGGACCGAGATAATATATTTAAGAAACTCTTGAATATAATCTTTCATAGTTATACTATCGGAAAAATAAGGGTTAAGGTTGAGCAGGTTCGCTTTGCTCACTGTAAAGATGGGTATAAGATTTAAGTTTTGTGTTCTGGTGTTCGGATTTCTCATCGTGTCTTTTATCAATGCGCAAAGTCTTCGTTACACTCAGGGTGAAGGTCAACAATATTCCCAGCAAACTATAGAGATAGAGTCTCCTGATTACATATTTTTAGAAGACATCAATAACGATAATATAAAAGAACTTCTTTTCCAGAAGGGCAGGGAACTTTTGATATATCAATTGCAAAAAGAGAAAGGATTTATAAAGACCAATTCTTTTCAGTTGCCAGATGATGTTTGTATGTATGAGATGGTAGGAAAAGATATTTTATATATTAATTCTCAAGGCGTTAATTTATTAACCACCCCGTTCCAATCTGGGAAGGATTGGACCGATAAATCCTCTTTGCTTATCAAGAGTTCATCTGTTTTTAAGGGTGCTGTTTTCCAGATACCTCTTTATAATAAGTTTGTCCATCCTGCTAAGGTGGGAGGCGGAGACAAGACGAGGGACCTGAAGGATAATAACCAGAGAGTCATAGTCATTCCCGACAATAATAAATATCGTTTTTTTATAATTGGTTCCGAGCATATGTCTCTATTTCTTGCGGGCTCCCAGCGGGAGTCCTTTCAGTCGCAAGAAATTGAGATACCGATGATATCTTCTATTTATCAGGGAAATATCTTTGAGCCGATTGTCAGCGAAACAAGTTTTCCGTTGTTTGTCCCGGCGGATTTGAATAATGATAAACTCAATGATTTTATTATCCTGACGAATGATAATATCTGTGGCTATTTACAGTCCTGCGAGGTGGTATTTAAGTGGCTTGGTAATCTCCTGAAAATCCCAGAAGAAGTTGGACAAGACATAGCATTGGGCTATGTATTAGCGCCCTTGATTAAGGATATAAACAATGATGGATGTTGTGATATTATTTATACAGATGCACGGGAAGGCGTTATTTATATTTATCTAAATCAATACAACCGCGAGTTCGCCCCGCCCGGGCGGGTTGGATTCTTCGCCAATACACCGTCACAAATCATTCGGACAAATAAATGGGTGATTGAGCATCGCTTGATAGACCTGAATGGAGATTCTCTGCAGGATTTAGTTCTGGTGGGGATGAGCAAATTAGGATTTTTAGCAGGACTACAGGCGGTTTTAGCGCAGACATTAGGGTGGGAAATCGCCGTCTATTTAGCAAGACCCCAACCACAAAAAGATAATTTATTTTATCCTAAAGGGGCTGATTATGTGCGTTCAATGAATTTGCCGTTTTCATTCTCGTTCACTAGTCCATTTTCTTCAGCAAAAATACGCTCTATCCCAAAGATTTATAACCCATATATCTGGTCATTAGACGGCGATTTCAATAACGATACATTTAAGGACTTATTACTTTCTAAGGCAAAGGATGGTTCTTTTGAGATATATTCAGGTGATAAAAAGGAAATATTTAAGAGAACCAGTTCTAACTCATTTAATCTTTTATCAGTAAATAACGGATTTGAACTTGTCGGAATGCCGGATGGCAAACCGATTATTTCAGATATAAACAACGATGGAAAATCAGATATAATAATTCCGTTTCGTAAAAGCGGTCCATCGGGCAGGAACGATAAAACCTATTCTTACGAGATATTTTTGTCCAGATAATTTTTTATATTGATTTGTTGCATCTGTTAGAAATATTTGATATTGTTTTGTTTAGTTAGTAATAAGGAGGTATATAAATGCATAGAAAAGAGATTGCACAAAAGATTGCTCGTAAACGCGATATTCCTGATAGATTAGCACAGGATATTGTAAAAGAGGTTTTTGATACAATTATTAATGTTCTCCTGAAAGAAGGCAGGTTAGAACTGCGCGATTTCGGGGTGTTTCTGGTAAAAGAACGACAACCTCGTAAGGCACGAAACCCTAAAACTGGACAAGAAGTCCAACTTCCAAAGAGAAAAACGATTACCTTTAAACCCGGTCATAATGTAAAGAAAAAATTATTAGGTAAATAGTAGGAAGTAGAGAGTAGGAAGTTTTTTCTCTACTTTCTTCTCTCTGCTCTTTCAATAGGAGGTTCTTATGAAAAATATCGCGACTCTACTGGTAATCATTATAATCTCTCTGACTTTTACAATGGAAAGTAAAGCAGAGATGTTTGTCAGAATAAAAGCCATCTCCTGGGATAGTTCTATTGACGGCAAAATTAAACTGGATGAAGGAAGTTTAACCGGTTCTACCATAGACCTGCAAAATACACTCGGACTCACTAAATCAACAACTACCCCTGAGTTAGAAGGCAGAATAAGTTTTCCGGGAATGAGCAAATTGCTTCTTTCTTACTCTACATCAAGTTATGAGGGTTCTAAAACGCTTACCCAGAATATCTCTTTCTCAGGTAAGACATTTTCCGTAAGCGAGCAAGTTAGAACTAATCTGGATGTTACAACAGGTTCTGTCTTTTATGAAACGAATCTCCTGCCTGATATCGTAACCCCTGGTGAAAATGAGATGGGGTTTCTTTTAGGACTGAAATATTATTATTTCAATGCCCAGATTACTTCCAGTTCAACCCCCAAAAAAGTAGACAAACCTTTTGGTGCTCCTATTCCACTTATAGGATTACGAAGCGAGTCAACTATTTATGAGAAAACCCAAATGGAAATCTCTTGCAATTTTATGAGCATAAAAACCTCTGATATCTCTCTTTCATCATCTGATTTTTATAGTGAACTTAAATTTAACTTTATACCACGGCTACCATTCGGATTTGGCTATAAGATATCTAAAGTAAAGATGGAATATAAAAATAATCCAAAATCCCTTACAAGATTTGAATTTGATGGTTGGTATATTATTGCGTCACTTCAATTGTAAATCCAGTTAGCGGAAGATGAATGACAAATAGCGAATGGCAAAAGGTGAGATATTTTCTAATACTATTCTTACTGTTAACTAATCTCTCCGGGCTAAATCTTTTCTCTCAAGCACTCACTTCTTCAGAAACCATATTACAAAAAGGTAAAATTTCTATCAATCAATGGTTCACTAAAGGCGATTTTAGGATGCACGGCGGACCAGGACTACCACCTCCGGATAATAATACATGGGAGTTAATCCACCCGCTTGATGGGAATATTACCCAATTATTATATGAGGGAAGACTCGAAAAAGATTCCCCATATCTTGTAAATATCTTTTTTGCAAGCGGC
>JAGUXD010000043.1 GCA_020062035.1 Candidatus Brocadiia bacterium
AGTGTGGGTTATTTCAGTGTTCTGGCACGGTATTTGTCCCGCCGAGGCGTGAGATAAGAGGGATGGCGCCCCGATGCCCTGATGAAATCAGGGCACTGATAGGTAATGAGATAAATCACTTTACTTTTCCCCTTTTCCACCCCCTCAAAGGAAAGGTGGGGGTGGGAAAGGGATTTCCAGACGATGTTTCCGCCATCCTTAACTCCTTAATAATATGTGGGTTAGAGTCATGCCATAGGCAGATCCGCCTTTGGCGGACAAATACCGTGCCAGAACAGACATTATTTACCCACACTAATCCGTGATGCCTTATAATCATTGCCGAGTATGCGGAAAAGGGGTTCCGGAAAGATGTTTTGAACGCCTTATGAGAAGCGAATATCCTGAATTTTTTTGCGGCAAGATTGTTGATATTTCTGGGCAATATGCCGAAATAAAATCTTTCCACAGAAAATCCTTCAGAAAAAAAACTTATCGGCAAGTTTTTTCGAATTGTTCCTGAACATGCTTTTTTCATCTGCGAAGGTCATATCTTTGACCATAATGATCTGAATCAGAAAAAGCGGATTCAGATGATTCGGCTCGATTATTACCAAGGGCGCTTCCAGATTGCCTGCCAGTTCCCGAAGATGGATGTATTCATCGGCCGGCAGGTGATGGAGAACATGAAAAAGAAAGATGAAATCGATTTTTTCTTCGAATTTTTCGTCCAGTAGTCCGAGGAGGTCTTTTTTTTATACAGATTATGTTTTCCGATTCTTCAAAATTGTCCCTGAGAATGGAATACATATGGCTGTTCGGTTCTGAAGCGATTATTTTTGCGCCGGACAATGATAAGGCATATGTGTATCTGCCGTATCCGGGGCCTATCTCGAGGACATTACGGCCCTTTAATGACAGCGATTCCAGGTAGTCGCTTATGACAATATCATAAGCCACCGCATCCATATATCTGTGTGTTTTATTTTTGCTGTAATAATGCTCAAGGGTCATATTATTGCCCATGGTATGGGTCCAAAGAGACACATCATATAAAACCAGTCAGGAATGGTTAATCTACCCATTTTCTACAGATGTTAAATACCATCAGTGAATAAGAGGTTGCCAAGAGCGGAGAGTCTTCCCACCACCGTGAGACCTCATTTACCCAGGAGCCATCTTTGGTTTGCATTGAGACCAACTTATTGACCAAATCCTCAGCCCAGAGATGTTCTTTACCATCTAATGTAGTGATTTTCTTTTGTCCATAGGCATTAAGTGCCTTGGCAAAGGTGTGATAATAATAAAATAAGCCCTGTTTGCCGAGCTCCGGTTGCGCATCAGTTCGCAAGCCCGGGTTCTCTTCCAGGGTATATCTCGCCCGAATCCAGTTATAGGCAGATAAAACACGAGGGTCATTTTTATCTACATAGGCATAAATAAAACTTAACAGCCCGGCATAAGTCATACTTCCGTATGGCTTAAATATTTTTTTACCATCAGACGTTGTTTCCTCACCTGCTTTGCTTTCCACGGGCGAATAGGCAAAGCCACCGCTATTGGCAGTCATACGATAGGTGTTATACTCGCTTGAGTCTTGGCATTTCATCAGGAAGTCAATTGCGCGTTTATATGTTTCACTATCTTCAGGAAGACCTGTTTTATGTAGCGCCTCTAAGACATAAGAAGTAGTGGAGAGGTTGGTGTTCGGGATTTTTTCTTGGCCTTGTTCTTTGTAGCCCCATCCGCCCTGGTCATTATCTGCTGATTCCGGTCCATACTGGGATTTCTGGAGATATTCCATTGCCTTTGTAACAATTCCTTCAATCTTGTTTTGTTCTTCAAGTGAACGTGAGGGGCTTATACTTTTTAGAGCCACGATACCTAAAGAGGTCTTATAGATATCAAAAGACGGAATTTTGCCGACGTCCATTATACTGCCGTTTTCCTGTGAGGAGCCGATAAGAAAAGACACTGCCTTATCAACGACTTGTTTATATTTCATTCGGGTATTTTCGGGTGATTCGGACAGAATAATCAAAGCCATAGAAGTAAAAGCAACATCATCCTTATTTGCCAGGCCAGGGAATGCACCAGAAGGCAATCGTTTTGCCATCAGCCAGGATAATCCCATATTAAAAGAATTCTCCAGTTTTGACAGGGTTGAAACCGGCTGAACTTTTTCAGGCAGGGACACGGCTTGTGGTTGTTTTTGTATCTTGGTATCTTTTGGCATCGGTTTTATGACTAAGGATATTCCAACAATGATACCTGCGATAATGATTAAAGCAACAACTAATAAAATATTACTTTTCATAAATTATCTCCTTGTTTAACAACGGGACGTACGTCGGTTTAATCCTGTTGTTCAAAATATCTCTTAATAATTTTTTTATATTTATCCGGTAAATAAGGACTACTAATTGCTTGTTCTTTAGATTTTCCAATGTTAATTTCTATATTTTTATCGTTATATTTTTCTGTAATGTGTCGTGATTCCAAAGTCGCCGCTCGCTGGGGCTGATATGTTGAAAAACCATTCGGTTTATTTTGTGCTATAGTTTTAGCATCAGCGGTGATTTTATTACTAACTAATGAGAGTAGTTTTGTCAATAAAGATTGTAATTTATCATAATCTTCAGAAGCAATCTCTTTATTATTGGATGATTCTTCAATGAAACGGTTTATCTTTTCTACTATAACGGGATAATCTTTAGTAGGGGAGTCCTCAATTTCCTGTAATAAAGTTTCTATTTCTTGGATAAGAGACAGAGTTTCATCAGAGGTTTGATGACTTTCTTTAATCCCGGCTAACCCTTGAGAGATAGTAATAATATCAAGCCTTTCACAAGAGATTGTTGTTTCACCAGTGGGGTTTCTTGTGCTCGGTAGCGGTGTAAGATAGATAATTAATAAAAATCCTGTTACGATTATGAATAGATAAGGATGTCGCCAGTTATACCCGAAGGAAAAACGTCTTAATAAAATTACTCCGTTATTCTTACTATCGTTAATCAAACTCATTTCTATCTGGTTAGGTATCTCTTTTAGCACGCATTCGGTGAGTGTGGAGAAATAATTATTTTGTCTTAACTTGGTATCAATGATTAGTGCAGTTTGAGAAAGAGTCGGTCTGTGAAATAAGCCAACCAGCAACCCCATAACTAATCCTACAAACGGAATGACTAATAACTCGTGAGATATAAAAACACCTTTCATCTTTATAAGCAAGGTCAGAATAATAGAAACGATGACAAAGTAAAAACCCATCTTGAAAGAGTTATCCAAGATGATTAATTTATGCAGATAATTTCTGGTTCTATTTAAGAAGACACCGACATCAGCATTATTCATAAGTTTCGGTTCCTACTATTTCTTCTGTTTTTGTCGCTGTTTTTCTTCGTATTCTGATACAGCGGCATTTATTCCTTTTAGTTCTTCTGACTCTTCAGGAGTAGGTGGACGAATTATTAAAGTAATCTTTGTTCCACGCGCAGGTAAGATTTCATTGTTAGGCAGATAAAGACCACCAGAGGTAGGGATATTTAAGACCGCGGCCGGGTCGTGCCATGATGCGATTACATTTTTATACACATCAGCCAGATATATCTTTTTACCGGTAGGTCTTCCCGTATCATAATCTATGTCATCAACAAACATAGAACCAGTAAAAGACCAGCCAACCCGTTCTAATACTTTATTCGTCTGTGCATTAATCAGAAGGTCTTCCACCCTGTATGAGACGATATTGGTTCCGGTTGTTGCTGTGCTGACCCACGAGATAAAGACAATGACCAAATCACCGGTAGGTCTGGTGAGGTCTCCGAATGATTTAGGACCCTTGCCTTCTTTTAAGCCGGCTAATATTAAACCCAAGTGAATATTCCAGGGTTTACATTTTACAACTACCAGTGACTCGTAGTCCTTTCCGCCGTCGGTGCACGCGACAAATTCCAAAGGCATTGTTGGATTAGATAGATACCCATCTATTTCTATCTTTTCTACCAGCCCTTTTTTGTAGAATACTCGTTCAGTATGAGAAAACGTGATTACTTGTGTCTGTGATATTTCTGCTTGTGGCTTATCAGATGTCTCAGAATAAACAACAGATGAGCCATAAATAATAATTAAAGTTAATAAATAATATTTCATAAGTACTAACTATATAAAC
>JAGUXD010000152.1 GCA_020062035.1 Candidatus Brocadiia bacterium
CCCGACAGTCGTCGGGAGATTGATGCCCTTTCGCCTGATAATGTCCTTATTGTTGGGACCGGGCTATTAACGGGCACACTTTCACCATCATCAAGTAGGTTCAATGTTACTGCCAAATCTCCTGAATCAGGTATATTAGGCGATGCTAATTGTGGCGGATTCTTTGGTCCTGAACTACGTTATGCCGGTTTTGACCGCCTCATTATTCTTGGCAGGGCCAAAAAGCCATCTTATCTTTATGTCCATAATCGTAAAATTGAAATCCGAGACGCGCACGACTTGTGGGGAAAAAATACTACCGAAGTTCAAAGATTACTCCGCAATGAGTTAGGTTCCTGTGAGATGATAACCTGTGGAGTAGCCGGTGAGAATCTGGTGCGTTTTGCCTGTGTCAGAAGTGGTGTAAAAAATGCGGCTGGCAGATGCGGTCTGGGAGCGGTGCTCGGTTCTAAAAACCTTAAAGCCATCGTCGCTTATGGAACTGAAGGAATTAAAATTAAATACCCGGACAAAATGCAAAAATTAGTGGAAGAACTAAAGTCATATCTCTTTTCCTCTAAAATCACACCAATACTCGGCAAGTTAGGAACCCCTTTACTATACGAAGTTAGCAACGTACTCGGCGCTATCAGGACTAAAAACAGTCAACTCAACGCCTGGAGTGATAAACTGAACGCAGAAGAAATAGAGAAATATGTTGAGAAAATGGTTGCCTGTTCATCCTGTATGGTTCACTGCAGGCACAGAAACACACTGGGCGGCGAAGGTCCTGAATATACTGCAGTCGGTTTATTGGGCGCTAATCTCGGCATAGAAGAACCTAAAGATGTCATAGAACTAAATAACCTGTGTAATGAATTAGGTCTGGACATTTCATCAAGCGGAACAATTCTTTCCTGGGCTTATGAACTCTTTGAAAAAAGTATAATCAATAAGGAAACCACAGGAGGTTTAGAATTGCGATTTGGCGATTTAGAGTTGACTAAAAAACTGCTTCGGATGATTTCAAGACGCGAGAACTTTGGCAATATTCTTGCTGAAAGTTCTCAAGCAGTAAAAATATTCGGTGAAGAATCAAACTCTTATCTTACCGCAGTTAAAGGCTTACCGCAGAGCGACCCTCACGATGTCCGATATATCAAGGCATTCGCATTGGGAATTGCTACTGCCTCAAGAGGTGCAGACCATCTGAGAAGTAGACCGACTTTAGAAATATTCACAAAACTGCCTCAGGAAATCAGGCAAAAAATCTATGGAACAACCATCAATGACCCGACTACATTAGACGAAAAGGAAAAAACCATTTACTTCTCTGATAACATCTTTGCAGTTATTGACTCACTCGGAATCTGTAAATTCATCTGTCACGGCTTTAATAGCCCTCATTTCTTGAATTATTCACATTTTAAGGATTTAATCTATACCGGTTGCGGTTGGGATATATCCGAAGAGGAGTTAAAAGAAATCGGATGTAGAATAATAGATTTAGAACGACTCTTTAATCTCAAGCAGGGCCTAACTAAAGAAGACGATTCTCTACCAAAACGATACTTTGATGAGCCAATGACCCTGAAATTAGCAAAAGGGCATCGTATTGACCGTGAACAATTTGCTCAAGCCGTGGACAGATATTATGAACTTCGTGGCTGGGTAAAGGAAGGCAAACTAAAACCGGAAAGAGTTAAAGAACTGGAAAGCATTAAATAATTCCAATTATGAAAGTCCTTTTAGCCGATGACGAAAAGACTATTACCATTACTTTATCTGATGCAATCAGGTCTAAAGGACATCAGGTAATGGTGGTGTATGATGGATTAAGCGCTATTAAAGCACTTGAAGAAGAAGATTTTGACTGCGTTTTACTTGACCTCAAAATGCCCGGTCAGGATGGAATGGAAACATTACGACAGATTAAACAAATCAAACCAGAAACCTCGGTTATAATTATTACCGGATATGGAACCGTAGATACTGCGGTTGATGCCCTTAAACACGGCGCCTATGATTATGTCCAGAAGCCATTTTATAACGAAGAAATCCTCTTAATCCTTGAACGGATAGAAAAATATATCGTTCTTCGCGATGAATATCGCGGAATTAGAGAATCATTAGAAACCATTCCCCAATACGGCAGAATAATCGGCAAAAGTCCCAGGATGGTAGAGGTCTATCAACTAATAGAAAAAGTCGCAGCCAGTGACTGTAATGTATTAATAGAAGGTGAAAGCGGAACAGGGAAGGAAATAGTTGCCGAAACCATTCACGAAAAGAGCCAGCGACGAAATTACTCTCTGATAAAAATGAGTTGCTCTGTGATGCCGGAAACACTGATTGAATCGGAACTCTTTGGCTATGAAAAAGGTGCTTTTACAGGCGCCCTGACCCAGAAAAAAGGACGTTTTGAACTGGCTGATAAAGGCACTGTCTTTATTGATGATATTGACGATATGTCTCCAACGACCCAGATGAAGTTTTTACGCGTCCTGCAGGAACATTCATTTGAACGGGTCGGCGGAACCCAGACCATTCAAGTTGACATCAGAGTCATTGCCGCTACTAAAAAGAACTTAATTACTCTAATAAAACAAAATCTCTTCAGAGAAGACCTTTTCTATCGGCTCAATGTCGTAAATATCAAATTGCCTCCTTTGAGGGAACGAATAGCGGATATTCCTTTATTATTAGAACATTTTATCAAAAAATATAGTAACGAGAAAAAATATGAGATTACATCTGATACCTTAATGGCGCTCTCAAACTATTTATGGCCCGGTAATGTGCGGGAACTGGAAAACGCCATAGAGCGGGCAATCACGATGACAGGCGAATCAAATGTCCTGAAAAAAGAAGACCTCTTGAAATCACCGCTAACGTCTATTCAGGAAAAAGACATCTTCGCATTAGATAAATATCTTGCGCATGTTGAAGCAGAATACCTGCGTAAGATCTTCGCTCATACAAAGGGCGATAAAAACGAGATCTGCCGTCTCTTGAATATTTCTCGTAAAACTCTCTGGACAAAATTAAAACAATATAGTATAGAATAAACAAAAGAACTAAAAAACGAGTTGTTTTATGGTAGGTTTTTGTGTACATTGCGGGGCAAGCGTTCCAAACGAATTCGTCATAAAGAACGGAGAGATATTACCAAGCGAGTTTGTTCGTTGCTCTTACTGTAGCCAGATGGCTGGTATTAAAAACCAACCACCCCAAGAAGAAGACCCTCTTATCACATTACTGGAAAAATCAGGAACGGTTGCAATCAAAGAAGGGAAAATCGTCCAGACCGAAGATTAGCCATAATATATTAGAGACCTTTATCTCTGGCGGTATCCCGCGCTCGAGTCACGGGAATACCACTGCCTGAGGACTATTGGAATAACGCGGCAATACGCGTCAGAGCCGTCGGGTCAAGCACTCTGGCCGTCCCATCTCTATTATCACTTTTTTTATCTTCTCCATAACCTTATAATCAATCTTATTACACATACCATTATCCTCCTCTCAACTTCGCTTTGGTCCCGCTTTAGCAGGCTCATTCGTCATTAGGCCCCCCCCACCTATACCCCCTATCCTATCCACTGTCCTATCCTTTGCTCTATCCCGAGGTCTATCCGGGGGGCTATCCAAGG
>JAGUXD010000178.1 GCA_020062035.1 Candidatus Brocadiia bacterium
GGGGGAGTTTCAGGCGGGGTCCCAGCGTCAGTCTGACCTCTTTCTTTGTTAGTGCCAAAAGGATCGGAAAATTTTATTGGATTTGATGAAACATAAGTGTAAAGATTAAATAGTTCATCTGGTTCAACAGGGTCTCGCTGCAGAAATCTACCTAATGAGGGCGAATAATTCCTCGCCCTGAAATAATAAAGGCTACTTTCCACATCATACTCGCGCCCTGTGAAAAGTAGCCTATTGCCTATTATTGATTCAGCCCGCTCAGTTATTCCATCCGGTTCAAAGAAGGTACATCTCCCATACGCACTGTAAGTGTACCGCTCAACTACATTGCCTAAATTGTCCGTAACTGCATAAATGCTACCCAAACTATTTTCGTGGAAGTAATAGGTCTGGGTGATATTGCCTGATGGGTTATAGTCAGTCCTCTGTAATACCTCATCTATATTGTTTCCGAACACATATTGTCTCAATAGTACATCTGAACCATCCCGTTCTTCTATGACCCTTACTCCATCATAATAGAATTGCAATATCTCTGTTACTTTTGTTAGGGCATTCTGCGTGCCTTTCCCTTGCTCTCTACCTCTTCCTTTGCCTGTGCCGACTCCAATCTTCTCCGCCGCATTCGTCTGGCCTCCTGTCTTCCAGGTCTTTTTCTCTATTCGCCTGCCTAATGCATCGTATTTATATTCCCCAATTACCTGATTATCTGATTTCCTGATTACCTTAACCAAACGATTAGCATAATCATATACATAAATATTGAACCTATCATCTATCAAATTGCCGTTATTATCATAAACCAGATTGGTACCATTTATGGTTGTGTATTGGTTGAGATTATTTGTCACATAATTTATGGTGGTTCCATTACTCACCTCAACACGATTACCAACACCGTCTAAATTAAACTCCTCTTTACTATCATAAATAGTGTAATCCGTATAGGTCTTGGTTGGGTCTAAATCAGGCACTCCGTACTTTTTATTTCTGATTGGGTTCATTGGGTTTATCGAGTTCTTCCTCCTTGGGCCAGGGATGGGTCTTGCGGTATTCTTCAGTCGGGATCCCTGCCGTCTTGGCTTCTTCATCTATCACAAAATGGTTTGCTTCGTCAGACCAGTATAAATAAAAGACATTTTCATTAACCCATTTTTCCCATTGTTCTACAACCTTTGCTTTTTCTTCTTTTGTCTTTCTCCAATCCCACCCAAAGTCCTGACCAGTTAAATTCTTTAATGCTTCAAAAACGGGATTTACTTCATAGAATATTTCTCCAGCCAGTTTCTTGGCTTTACAATTCGATTGGAATACTCCATTATACTTCTCATTTTTTTGTAACTTCTTTAGATTATCTATAAGCATCACAAGTCCCTTGGGTTCACACAAAAGATGTAAGTCCCAGATTTCCCATGGAAATAATAAATTATATTCAGGTGCTCTCATGGATTTGTCTCGCTGAATATGGTTCTCCATCTTAACCTTCATAAAATCTATTTTATCACCGTATAATCCCCAGTATTCACGGTATGCAGAACCATTGTCTTCCGGTTCATATTCTTTCTGTATGCTTTTAGCAGGTAGTGACGGAATAAGACCTTCTTCTTTTGCCTTCTCAAACCGTGTTTTAAATAACTCGTGTACCTCCATGGATGGTTCTAGATTGGTAAAACAATGGAGATATAACAATCTTATATCGTTTTGAGGCTTTAATATAATATCATCAGGATTCAACCATGTTCCATCAATTTCTTTAGTGTATATATCAAAAGCATCTTTTAACCATTGAGTAGTTGAGAGATGTTTATGAGTCTCATACCAATTCTTCCACTTTTGAACAATCTGTGGCCTGGCTTCTTTTTCGCCTTCTGTCCACATTCTATGCTTATTATTTTCAAAAAACCTTCCTATCTCTATAGAAGCCCAAGAATCAGTAGGAAAATATGGTTTAAGAATAGCCTTTTTTATATCAACGCCTTCTTTATCGTCACCTAAAAATAAACCAGTAAGAAAAGTAAGAGCACGCCTACTCTGGACGTATTCAAACCAAGAAGGAGCAGTTTCTAATACCTTTATCAGAAATGGTATGGAAGTGCGCCCCCCGCACCGAGAGTCGGCAATTTTCTGGATAATACAAGCACGAACTATTGCATCGTTATTATTTTTATTGATATAAACATCAATGAGGTTTTTTAGATGTGTCTTGTCAAGATACGATAAATTATCTAATAAAAACTCTATATTTGGGGGAAGGGTAGCATAATCCATCTTTATACATTGTTGATAAGATGTTACTATATGTTGAAGACTTAATTTCTTGAGCATAGCAAGCGGGTAAAGGCATCTACATGCACGAATTAGATTATTAGAGTTAACACCTTTAATCAGAAATGGAACGGCAGGTTCTCCAATATCTATTAATCCGTACCATATCCTATCTAATTTATAAGCCATATAAGCAGGCTCAATCTGTCCTAATTTATCTATGAACTTAGTAATCCTATCCCTGGTTATTCCATCTACAGTGGGAGTTTTTACATCGCTCCAATCCTCCTCCCACGGTTTTGTATATTTATAAAAATTCTCATAAGTAATTTTTGGGTGCATTAAAGCTCTTTCGCCTTTAGGATAAAGGCAACCATTATTTATCAACAACCACATTCCACAAATAACAAGTAATATAAGTAATATTATTGTTCTATATTTCATACTTATTATAATATAACCTCAAGGTCTAACTGCTGGCGCAGCAGATGGAGAAGGAATTTCAGAATGAGGTTTTTTAGCAGGTTTTTTAGTGCCTGGGGATATTATTTTACCAATACCCCCAACCGCCATGTCTGCTTGTGAAAAAGTCCAACTAAGTCCCCAGAACAAGTGGTACTCTATTGATATGATTAAGCCACCACACTTTATGAAACCATAAGCCTTCTTCATCTTTTTTAGTTTTCTTTTCAGTTTCTCTGTATTGCAGTCACTTGCAAACTTGTCCAATTTGGTTTTTGTGTCATTTTCGGCTTGTGCTTTTTCTTGAGGCGTCATTTTATCAAAACCTGGTAGATGTGGACTTTTTATTCCTTTATGTTTAATTTTATCTTGAACCGTATGAAGTGCATGTCCTAAATGACTGATAGCCTCTTTAACCCTGCAGTTGTTTAGAGCATCTATCGCTGCTTTTTGGTCCTTTTCGATAGAAGCATCAGCTCTTTGTTCCCATGTATTTGGATCTTGCCCCGGACCGGTAAGAGCATGTCTATCAGGATTGTCTACATAAGGATCAAAACGGTCAGAGTCAGCGTTTGCGCTTCCTAATGCTTCTGCAGTCCAACTATTAAATCCAAAGTCTTCTGCTGCGCTTTTTGTCATACTCATATGGTCATGGGCATAGAAAAGACCCAGCGGGTCAGTTAGATTAACAGGATTGTTTTTAACATAAACATATAAACTTAAGAAGTCATCAAACTCCTCTGGGTCTCTATTCAAAAACCTACCCAACTCCGCTGAATAATACCTCGCCCGATAGTAATATAGACCAGTTTCAGCATCGTATTCCCTGCCGGTAAATAGATATCTATTCTTGGATTTGCTCTTTTTTGCTTCTTCACCCTTACGGTCATAGA
>JAGUXD010000045.1 GCA_020062035.1 Candidatus Brocadiia bacterium
ATATTTTATTGTATCCAGTCCTTGCGTGCACCAACAGGGCAAGGGCTGGGTTTATTTTATGAAGAACTTACTCTCTTTGGTATTAGTAGTTATTTTATTATCTGCACTTATTTTTATTGCGGAAAGCCAATCCCAGACCACTAATCCCACTGCTCCATTACCTGGTGACAAACCAACTCAACCAGAAGAGAAACAACCTTCACCAACTCCAGAATCCAAGCCAGTTAATGTGGTGATAAAGGAACTGCGAACCCTGACGGGTCATAAAGAAATTGTTCGCTCTGTTTGTTTTAGCCCTGATGACAAAACTCTTGTATCAGGCGGTGATGACGAGACAATCAAAATATGGGATGTGAGAACAGGTAAAAAAATCAGAACATTACTGGGCCATAAAAATCTAATCTGGTCAGTAACTTTTAGCCCGGATGGTAAAATGCTCGCATCCGGAAGTGATGATGCTACAATAAGATTCTGGGACCCACAAACAGGTAAGGAAGTAAACAATCTGAACCTGAAAGCACCTGTCTGGTCAGTATGTTTTAACCCGAGTGGTGATACCCTTGCCGCTGGGTTGGATGATACTACTATCAGAGTTATCGGAATGCCTCTTGCTAAAGAGATATTGCGTTTAGAAGGACACGGCCGAGAGGTATTTGTAGTATCTTTTAGTCCTGATAGCAAGTTTATTGCCTCAGGTAGTCATGATAATACGGTTCGGATTTGGGATGCGCTTTCCGGTGAAGAAGTGCATTGTCTTACAGGGCATAATCATCTTACCTTTACAGTTAGTTTTGCCCCTGATAGTAAGACGTTGGCTTCAGGCAGTTTTGATAAAACCGTGAGAATATGGAATGTTGCTGACGGAGAAGTAATTCAAACATTAAAAGGGCATACCAAACAAATTAGGTCGGTTTGTTTTAGCCCGGATGGACGATTACTGGCATCAGGGGCTGAAGATAGCACTATCAAAATATGGGATGTGTTTACAGGTAAAGAAATCCGCTCTATTTCAGCACATAAAGATTGGGTCAATTCTCTATGTTTTAGTAAAGATGGCAAATTACTTGCTTCGGGCAGTTCTGATATGAGCATAAAAATCTGGGATGTTTCTTATCAGCAGGATAAAAAATAAGCCAGAGTGAATATTGACACCATATTAAATTAAAATGCAGACACA
Organism: Candidatus Brocadiia bacterium; assembly: GCA_020062035.1. Classification (GTDB taxonomy): domain Bacteria; phylum Planctomycetota; class MHYJ01; order JACQXL01; family JACQXL01; genus JAGUXD01. The sequence goes on from JAGUXD010000045.1 coordinate 1,178, forward strand.
GAGATTATTAGTGTTCTTAATATTAGTGGGCGGACTTGGTTTGTGGGTTACCCAACAGAGTTATTCAGAAGATGATTTATCCAAAATAAAGAGAACCATTTCAGATAAATCATATGCTAATTACTGGGATAGACTCAGGGCAATCAACAAACTTCGTAAGATAAATACAAAAGAAGCCGCAGTAATTCTGGTTTCACTTTTTAACGACGACGAGGCACCGATTAGAGAGGCCTCGGTGATAGCACTCGGCACTTTTAGAGACCAAGATACTATAGAATATTTGGTCTCCAATCCCTTGATAAACCCTAAAAGTAAAAAGGAACGGTTTCATACTGCTTGGACATTAGGACTTATCAAGAACGAAAATAGTCTATCGCATCTTCTTAAAGCCCTGAATAATGAGGCCGATGAAGAAGTTGCGGTGCGGATGATAGAGACAATTTCCCAGATACCAGAAAACTCGTCATCTCAAGAAACATTAATCAATCGGTTATCTGATAGTCGCTTGCGTGTTGTGGCATCTGCTATTCAGACATTGGGCAAAATGCAGTCATTAAAAGCATATCCTCTCTTATTGAAAAAGGCATATGAGCCGAATTTAATAGTAAAAATAGCCGCACTTGAGGCATTATCTGATATAAAACCGCAGGGATCAGTTTTCTATTTGGAATCCGCCCTGAATAACGCCCCGCCGGAAATAAAGATAGTTGTTCTGGAAATGTTTACTAAACATAAGATAGACAAATCGCTTGTATTAAAATATGCCTCTATTTTATTAACCGATAAAAGCCCTGCTGTTAGCGCGACTGTGGTTAAGTGTTTAAGAGAAATGCGAGAAAAAGAAGCGGTTGGAATTCTGATTGAGCGATTAGATAATAATCTGTGGCGTCTTCGTTATGATATCGTATCCGCACTAAAGGACTTAACAGGTCAACCATTCGGATTTCAGAGTTCTATATGGAAAAACTGGTACGAAGCAAATAAAGATAGAATAGAACTCTCTCTTAATAAACCCACTGGGTTAGACTTAAATCATCTAACAAATCCATCTGAAACTATTCCTACCTTTTTTGACATTCCGGTTTTAGGCAAAAATATTATCTTTATAATTGATTTCTCTGGTAGTATGAAATATGAACAGGAAACAGAGGGAGGGAGAAAAGAACCCAAAATAGATATTGCAATAAGGGAGTTATCAAATACCCTAAAAGCCCTGCCACCAGAGACAAAATTTAATATCATTATTCTTAGCACTGAAGCAACCCGGCTGAATAAAAGGGAGGTGTTTAAATCAATGTTGCCCGCAACCGATAATAATAAGAAAGGTACTTTAGATTTTATAAAATCGTTGTGGCAGAGATTGGAAGATATAAAACGTGGAAGGGCTGACCATTATGATGCTCTTATGGAAGCGATAAATAAACCTGAAATTGATACCATATTTCTCTTATCTGACGGCAAACCCAGTTATGGAACTTATATGGATGATGATAATATTATAGAAAACATCGCTAAAAACAACCGCTTCAAGAAAGTAGTAATCCATACGATTCTAACAGGTAAAAAGGGAATAAATCTTCGGCTAATGGAAAGACTCGCCCAGATAACAAATGGGGTATGCGTGTGTAAATGAAAAGGTCTCTATTGTATTATCATCTGCCGAAAGAACTTATTGCCCAAAAGCCGGTTAGGCCCAGAGACTATTCTCGTCTTTTAGTATTAAATCACTCAACCAACACTATTGAACATCGCAGGTTTTATAATCTGATAGATTATCTTCGTAAAGGAGATGTTCTGGTATTAAACGACACACGGGTTATTGCCTGCCGATTGATTGCCCGTAGAGGCACAGGCGGAAAAGTTGATATACTCCTGTGCAAACAAGTCCCTGATGACCAAACCAAATGGGAATCGTTTATAAGTTCTAATGGCCGGCTCAGGGAAAAAGATGTCTTAACTTTACTGGGGGATTCCGATAAGACACAGTATATTATATTAGAGAAACGGTTTAAAGACCGCTGGCTAATCCGTACTGAGCCACCGATTGATTTTGAAGAACTCCAACAAATCGGACGAATGCCATTACCTCCGTATATCAAACGTTCTAAAGATAAGGATATCTATCTAAAATCAGACAAGGAGTCATATCAAACAGTATATGCCCAAAAGGACGGCTCAATTGCAGCGCCTACTGCAGGACTTCATTTTACTAAACAACTGATTAATAAAATTATTACTAAAGGAATAAAAATAGTTTATATC
>JAGUXD010000001.1 GCA_020062035.1 Candidatus Brocadiia bacterium
GTGATAATTAAATGGACTCGCTATAAAGGACTTTATTAGAAACTTAATGGAACTCTTTATATCCTCCGCTCCCCGCCAATATTTACTTCGCCAAAGATAGTTTTCTGCCCGGGCATTTCTGGTGGCATTCTTTTTCTTAAAAGTGTTGATATAGTCTATAATTTCCTGCCGTTTTTCTGGTATCTGAAGTTTATCCTTACCGAAAGTTCTTCTTTCTTTTGCAAGGTCCCGGATAAGCGTGACGAATTTTCGTTGATTCTGTATTGGGCTGGTTGTATAAAGAGATTCTGGGTGTATACGTCGTTTATATAAAGGTTCTGGAATATTAGCCACTTCAAATTTCTCGCAAAACCTCAAACAAAAATCATAATCCTCAGCGACCTCAAATTCTGGTCTATAGAAACCTATCTCTTGCTGGCAAGTCCGCCTGAACATAGCAGAACCATCATTAAAACAAATTGAATTTAGAGATTCTTTTTGTATCTCCTCATTAGTAGTAGGCACTTTAGAAATATCTACTTCCTGACCATTTTCTTTTATGCACTGGAAAAAATTACTAACATACCCGATGTTATTATGCTTATCAAGAAATTCAACTTGTTTGGCTAATCTGTCCTGTCGAGATATATCATCGGCATCCATTCGGGCAATATATTCGCCTCTCGCTATTTCTAAACCTTTATTACGAGATGCCGCTGCTCCTATATTTTCTTTGTTATCAAGAAGAATGATACGTTCGTCATGATAAGACTCAATAATTTTCTGGGTTTTATCAGTTGACCCGTCGTTTATAATAATGAACTCAAAATCTGTGAATGTTTGATTTAAGATACTCTCAATCGCCTCTTTGAGAAAGCGTTCTCCATTATAAACACTCATTATTACACTGACTTTTGGCATAATGTTAGTTCGACTCTTATTGTTTAATACAATTAAGTATCGTCCGCATTCGGTGCTGGTAGGTATGTTGTTGTAAAATCTTTTCCCTAAGTCTTTGAGCAATCGCGATACGTTCTTCAGAATGTCTCAAGTAGTAATCAACTAATTCACGAAGTTCCTGTATTGAACTGTAACATACTATTTCTTCATTCAATTTAAACAAGTCCTCAATTCCTTTCCTCATATCTGCAAGTTGGAATGCACCGCTGGCACCTATTTCAAATGTCCTGATGCTTGCCCAGTATTTATTCTGCGGGTGATGAATATTCATTACAATCTTAGCGGCATTAAAGAGTTTGTTAGTTTCCTGAACCGGCAGGATTCTTCCTTGAAAAGCGGATTTTAAGAACGGGAAATCTTTATAGAGTCGTTTCCAGTCGGGGTCTCCATATATTTTTAAGTTATAAGAGGAGATGGATTCCAAAATCTTCGCCCTCATCACACCGCCTCCGTCACCAGAAGACGCGGCGCCGACAAAACCAATATCACATTCAAACTGCGCAATTTCATCATCTGTTAATTTTACCGGCTTAAAAATATCCGGGTCTGCGGCGGCTGGAAGATATTCAATAGGGTTTTTGGTTATCAACCTTAGTTGTGCGATAAGGGAAGGGTCTGCTGTAAAGAGATAGTCATAATGTAAAACATTCTTTGTTTCTTGATAAAAGCGCAAAGGGTCATCACCAAACCAAGTAACAAGCGGAATGTCCAGTTTTTGTTTGAGTCTACCGAGAAACTCAGGGAGTATTTTGTTGCCACTGGAACTAATGACCAGAATAACATCGGGCGAAAATAATAGGGCTTCATCAATAAAATCTTGATTGATAATTGAAACTTTCTTGTTATATACTTCTATGGACAATCTGTTTTTTATTGTTCCTGTAAAAGTATATGGTATATAAGGAATCCTTTCGGCTACTTTCTCAACAAATAATTTTTTGGTGGTATCAGTTGAATAGAAAACTTTAACATTACATCCCAACTTCTCTAATGCCCTTGCACAATACTCGGTGAGATTACCAAACCAATGAGGACCTGCTAAAAAGATTTTCATACCCTGTTTCTCATGCTGGGCGATAACTCGGGGGACGAATATTTAATAACTCACTATAACAAGAGGCATCAAATATCCAAACTCCCGATGTATTTTGTCTTACTTCTTCTCTTTCTGAAAAGGCATCGTCAATATACAATATTTGATTGAGTTTTAAGTGTAATTTAGAGGCAATTTCCTTTATATTCTCTGATTTGGGTCTATCGTTAATTTCTAAACGGATAAAAACATCACCAATACCTACCTCTTTTAATAACCGCACTATTTTATTTCTTCTTAAGCCAATTAAATGCGGATTACGGCTTATTCCGCAGAGGATAAGGTTCCTCTCTTTTAATTCCTTTAAGATGCAATGTATTTGTGGTCTTAACCTAACTTCATCTTCGCCTAACCGTCCATACCACAGGGTATCATCTAAATCCCAGATGATACATTTTATATCTTTCATATCTTCCCAAATATATTCTTCTGTCAGATGTCGTGTAACTATCATATTGGTGATAGGAGGAGGAACATATCTCAACTCTTTTCCTAAGAATAACCAAGCAGTAAGCAGTGGAATATTCAATCCCGCCATCCGTGTTAGGCACATTGTGCCCGCAACACGAGCATTTATCTCCAATAATGTAGGCGCCTCATTTCCCGCCTCTTTTACCTGAAAAAACCATCCACCCTTAAACTTAAGTCTATTAGCAATCTTTCCAGCCATTTGGCTAATCTTATTGTTTTCTACTATCTTGCCAATCATACTTATACCACCTTTAATCTTTATCCGTTCCCTTATTGATATGGCTAAAAGACGGCCGTTTAAATCACATATACAATCTATCGTATATTCTTTGCCTGGGAGGTACTCCATAAGCAGAGGCTCTTCCACGCGGGATAAATATAAATGAAGTTCTTTCTTATTATCAACTTTAAATGCTTGAATAGAACCTCGTCCTGTCTTGGGTTTGATGAATAATGGAAACTTTATATCAGCAGGTATTTTATTAGTCGGATAAACTTTGGGCACGGCAATTTCATCCTTTAGGAATTTATAAGTTAATTCTTTAGACCTGGTAATCCTTATTGTTTCAAGGTCAGGCACTATCAGATGGGCTTTTCCTATCTTTTTCCTCTCGGCAAACGGAACAAGAAACCAATCGTGCGTCGGGAATACTAAATCCATCCTTTCTTTTTTAATAAATCTCCCCAAGAAGGCAAAAAGGTCTTTGTCATAAATAGAGGGGGTGATGACTGAATGCTCAACCAAACAGAAACCAGCGTTCAATGGCTCTGTATCTGCTCCGAATATTTCTAAGTCTGGGGCATTCCTCAGAGATTTATATATTTCTAAAGCCGTTTCGGTGCCCATCGGAATAATGAGTACCTTCTTTGTAGAACTACGATTATCTTTCACAATTTTTGCCTGTTCTTTCTTGCTCTGGAATCCTTTGGATGTTACAAAGTCTACACATCTTCACTGGTTGTTTTCTTATCTGTTGCATTTTGTCGCTATTCCATATCTCTTCAAGCGAAGCAGAATTTACATCACCAATTATGTAATTACCATCATAATCTACGCAACATGGAACACACCTTCCATCACAAAGGACAGCCAATGATTTATATGGATGACTACATATGGTATCTTGTTTTTCGGTTTTACCCAAAACGCCATGCCAATTATAATAATTCTTAAGATAAACATATTTTTTATAAC
>JAGUXD010000009.1 GCA_020062035.1 Candidatus Brocadiia bacterium
GCAAGAGTTCAGTAATTAACACGAATCACACGAATCGGGTGAAGAGGGGGACTGTCCCACCTGCCTAAAGCCCTAAAGAAGTAACAAGTCAATTGGTTCTAATTTCTGTTTTCGGGGGTTTACTTTAAGACCAAGTGCTTCAAGAGTAAGTGCACCCAAAATCGGTTTATCATCAACGTGTCCAAAAATAACCTCAGAAGACCCCTCTTGTCCATTAACCTGAAAGATTGCTGTGCCAACGAGACGTTCTATTTTACTGCCGTTTGCCAATGTGAATTGACGGGACCACATCGGCTTTACGCCGACTTGCTTTAGCAAGGATTCTGGCACAATACTTAAAAAGGCACCAGTATCCACTACTGTCTTGAGAGTAACTCTCTTCTTTTTTGTCAGACCACTAACTTTTATCTGAACTGAAAATATCCCCATCTTATTTTCTTCCTTTCTATTTTTCTTATTACTATAGCAAATAATTATTATTTGTCAAGAGTTAATCCATATTTTTACAACCCATATTCGTCTCATGCCAGAGGCAGACTCAGCCCCGAATACTTTCGGGGTGGCGGATTCCTAATTATTTATCTGCCCTTTTCCACAATTTTATGGTGCAGTCCTTACTGCCAGAGGTAAAGATAGTGCCATCTGGACTGAATGTGATATAACATGCCTTTTCGGTGTGCGAGGTTAGGGTCTGGAAATTTTCCCATGTTCTGGTATCCCACATTTTTATCATTTTGTCCCAGCCGGATGAGGCAAGGGTCATCCCGTCAGGTGTAAACGCAAGCCCGCAGAGATTATCTGTGTGTCCGGATAAGGTTTTTATCTCCTCACCCACAGTCCCGCCTGGGCGGGACAGTGCCCAGATTTTGATTGTTTTATCATAACTGCCAGAGGCAAGTAGTTTGCCATCAGGAGAGAAGGTTACAAAACTTACTGCGTCAGTGTGGCCGCGAAGTGTTGCCTGAGAACGACTCGCCTGTATCTCCCATATTTTGATTGTGCCATCAACACTTGCAGAAGCGAGTGTTTTGCCATCAGGTGAGAAGGCGATGGAAAACACAATATCGCGATGTTCTTTGAGAACATTATATTCTTTGTAGGTTTCGGTATCCCATATAATTACGACTTTATCACTTGCAGAAGCGAGGAATCTGCGGTCCGGTGAGAAAGTTAGAGCCCAGATTTGATTTTCGTTCAATTCGCCTAATGTTCTTATTTCATCGCCTGAGGCAACATCCCATATTCTTATGGTTTTGTCTAAACTGCCTGTGGCAAGATATTTGTTATCAGGAGAGAATACCACAGAGGTAATATATCCTTGATGACCGCTGAGGGTTTTTAGTTGTTTGCCTGACGCGACCTTCCAGATGATAACTGTATAACTTGCCGAGGCGAGAAGCCGTCCATCAGGGCTGAAGTTGATGCAATTTACACAACGATTATGCCCGGTTAATGTCTGGTATTCCTGCCACCTATGTTGAGAGATAGTGGAGAGATTGCACCTCGTCTGGAGCAGGAAGGGAAGGAATAAGAGACACACCCTTACCCCTCTCAACAGGGACCCGGTGGGTCTCAACAGGGGATTAAAAGAGATGAGCTTTGGAAAACATATCATCCCCGATGTTTCCCCCCTTCTTGAATTACCTATAATATATTATACCCCCCATCTCTTACCAGACCGGGATTGGTAAAATATGGTTCATTATTACCATCGGGATATCAACACTGTCAGCAGTTACTTTATTAATCGGATTGAGTTGGTTTTTATCCAGCAAGAAACCAAGCCCTACTAATATGGACTTTCGCACCTCCATATTGTCATTAGATTTATAAACATCAATGAAGGTCTGGGCTGATTCCCTGGTGTTGCTGACTAATCCAAGGGTATGTAAGCCGTAAGAACTCAAATTGTTATCTTTACCTTGAGCGTGTTTAACCAGCTGCGAAATAACCTCATCTCTTTTGCCTAACATAGTCAGAGATAGTGCTAAATTGGTATAGGCAATTGAAGAGAGATTTTTGCCCGCTTTAGCCCAGATTTTTTGTAGGACCTCAGTGGCTTTCTCGTCCCGAATCATCCCTAAAGAGAGAATAAGATATGGTGTCAGAACAATATCTAAATGTTGTTTTTCATCCTTGAGGATATTGGCTATGATAGGAACCGCTCCGGCGTCCTGAAGTAATCCCAGGGCAATACTTGCGGATGCTTTAAGCAGCGCCCTTGAGCGTTTTTCTGTCAGGACATTTCTTAAATAGGGTTTGGCTTTTTCATCACCTGTCAGACCTAAAGCGATGAGCATTAGCCCATCGGCTTCAAATGACTTATTCTTTTGCAGGGCATCAGAAATAGTTTCGTATGCCTTAGGGTCTTTGATAAGCGCTAAGGAGATACAGCCGTGGCCACGAACGATGGGGTTTTTATCCTGCAGAAAGGAGATAATCGTGTCCCTGGCTTCTTCTCGGCCGGTAATGCCGAGTGCAATTGCAACCGCAGTCCGAACATCTGTTTCTTTTTCAATAGATGGATTGAATTTCTTGAGTTCGCTAAGGGCTTCTGATGTTGCGATACGGCCTAATCCTAATGCTGCAAAAGCCCTGACATTAGACGGTTCTTTTTTGCCTCCCTCACTGACGGTGAGCATTTTGCTTAATAACGGCACCGCAGAGTTGTCCATCAGATTGCCTAAAGAGATACAGAGCGAACTTTTTACCTCTGCATCTTCTTTTTCCTTAGATGAGAGGATATTTGTGATAATCTGGGGTGTTTCAGGGTCATTATAAAGGTAACTAAGTGCTAAAGAGGCATAAGCCCGTCTGAGACCTGCTTCTTTCTTGTTCTGAACTGTTTCTTTTATTAGTGAAAATGAGGAAGCATCCTGCGAAAGCCCTAATGCAAATAGGATATTATTTTTGACAAAGAATCTTGTTTCTGTTTCGTGGGCTTTTTTGAGGATGTCTATGACTGCTTGACTACTTTTTTCTTTCTCCATAGGGTCAAGGACTTTACCTAATGAGACAGCCGCGCGAAAGGCAATAAATGGATCTTTATCTGCCAGGCCTTGTTCTAAAACCTTGATAAGTTCTTCATAGATTGGATAGACCGAGATGGTCGTTGTTCCGCCTTCTTCTTCCTCTCTTTTTATCCATTCAATCTCCTCTCTAAAATATAGATATTTATCCCTGTTTCTACTCCACCAGACCTCCCAGGGCTCTACCACACCTGCTACTTCTAATAGACTCTGGAAGAGAGGTTGTATGCCAATACTTAACTGGGGACGCGAGACGCCTCCGCCACCTCCTGAAGGAATTCCACCGCCGCCATCTGGGGCCCCAGGAGTAGGGGGTGTTGGTAATGGTGGTGTTCCAGGACTACTAGGATCTGGTGGTGTGGATGGTTGTGGTGGACGCGCACGCGGACAGCAACTATCACTGTATTTTACATCTTCTAATAAAATTACTA
>JAGUXD010000003.1 GCA_020062035.1 Candidatus Brocadiia bacterium
GCGAGAAGGTATTATAATCCGTTTTACAACATGGTTGCTAGCGAGTCTCCTTGGCCTTTTTGGCTGTATTTCCCTCTATTATTTTGTTCCGGCTGAAAAGTTTGACATAACACCGCCACAACCCACATTTTGGGGGAGTCCAAGATATACATTCCCCTTTTTTGAGTTCACAATCACTAATGGAATAATTATTTGTCTTGTTTTATTTTCAGGAATTGTATTTTTAACCAATCGGCTTATTATTAATAAGCCGTTATCGGCTGATTTTCTTATAGAAACAGAATATGAATTGAAAAAGGTTTCCTGGCCTCCCAAAAATGAATACTGGGGGGCTTCTGTTGCTGTTATCATTTCTGTATTTATTATTGGATTATTTATTTTTATGGTTGATATAATCCTCAGTCAATTTGCACAGTTTGTCTATTTGAAATAGTGTTTATTCATACAATAACTTTGACTCCATAAATTCTATAATAAAGAGAATATAAATGGCTAAAAACTGGTATGTCGTTGTAGTTCCAACTGGCAAGGAAGAAGTTGCCAAGTCATCATTAGAACAGCGGATAAAATCTAAAGGGATGAATTCTTTAATTAATAGAATAATTGTACCAAAAGAGCGGATTACTGAAATCCGAGGCAAGCAAAAAAAGATTATTGAACGAAAAAGATATCCCGGTTATATTTTCGTGGAAATGGAGTTAAATGACGAGACATGGTTATTTATAAAAGAAACGCAGGGGATTTCTAATTTTTTAGGCGGAAGAAGGCCTTACGCAGTTTCCGAGATTGAGATACAGCAAATTTTGCTCACTGATAGCCAAACAGAACCGTCTGCAATCCCAGAGGTTAAAATTAAATTTAAGAAGAACGCTAAAATTAGGATAAAAGAAGGACCTTTTGAGAATTTTGAGGGGGTAATTGATGAGATTATTCATTCAAAAGGTCTTGTTAAAGTTACAGTAGTTGTTTTTAATCGTCCTACCCCTGTAGAGTTGGGCTATTGGCAAGTAGAAGAAATCTGAGCCCAGTGAGACATAAATTATTATCTACAAAATTGTATTTATTTCCTTGACAAAGTGATGTTGATTCATTATTATTTAGATTAACACTTGGCTACCCTGAGGGCCTAAGGATGAAAGGAGCTTTTACAACATGGCAGGTAAACAATTAAAATGTGTGGAATGCGGCAGTGATTTCTCTTTCACCGATGAAGAACAGCAATTCCATAAGGAAAGAGGATATGTCCATGAACCGAGGAGATGTCCTTCTTGTCGGCAGATCCGTCGCAAGACAATGAATACCAGGCAACCGGTTAGAACCGAAGTAGTTTGTGCCAAGTGTGGTAAACCTACAACGGTTCCGTTTAAACCGAGATTAAACAAACCCGTCTTTTGTGACGGCTGTTTTACTCAAGAAAGGACACCAACAGAAAGTAGATTTAACAAGTTCTAACTACCTTGTATAACCCGAGACGGAGTAACAAAACTCTCAGGGTGCTTACTCCGTCTTAACTCAAATTAATATGGCTTCAATAAAAATAAAAGTTCAGGGTTCTATTGATAGAGCCCTGAGGGAATTTAAGAGAAGATGTATAGATGCCAATATATTTAATGAACTAAAACGAGTTGCTTACTACGAAAAACCCAGTGAACTAAGGAGAAGACAGGGACAAAAAGACACACGTACTGCTCAACGTAAAACCCAACATAAAACCCCCGGTAAACCCTCCCATAAAATCCAACAATACCGTTCTAAATTCTAACGGAATCCGTCATATCAAACCCCGAAAGTATTCGGGGGCTATTATTTGGCGGATATTGGGCAATTATTCTTCAGAATTATCGTATTTTTGCCGATAAATTTTTAATGAGCGGCGGGTTATTACATATTCTGAAGAGATGGGGAGTATCCATACTTGTTATTACAGGAGTGGTTTTTCTGCTTCTGATTATTCACCGTAAAGTATATGCTTGTTATTCCGTTCAAGATACATACCAGATAAACCTCGCTCCATTAGAAGTTCTTAATAAACCAGATTGGTGTCCTGATTCATATTTTGAACAGACCATCCGCACATCAATCCAGATGAAAGGTAAGTTTTCACTATTTGATAAAAAGCTGTTTAATTATCTCCTTGAGCAATATAATGCCAACCCTTGGATTGCCAGAGTAGAATCTATAGAAAAGCAGTTCCCAGATAATCTAATAGTAAAGTTAGAAATAAGACGTCCTTTAGCGGTTGTAGAAATCAAAAAGTGGAATAACCGCAATTTTTATTATTTAGTAGACCATGAAGCGGTACGATTACCCGGCGAGTATTACACTATTCCTTCATTATCTATGCCTTTACCGATAATTGTTGGTGTAAAAAATTCTCCGCCGTTACCCGGCGAAAAATGGCACGATCCAGGGCTTTCCAATGCCTTATCTGTAGCGGGTGTATTAAAACAATACCAGGTTTATGCCAGATTGGATATCAGCAGCATTGATATTACAAATATTGGAGGAAGGATAAATAAAAAGGAGAGTGAAATAGTGTTGTTCACCAAAAACAAAACCAGAATAGAATGGGGTCGTTCCGCAGACAGTAATAATTTATTTGAGCCATCATCTGCTGAGAAAATCAAAAATCTTTATCAGGTATTAGAAGTATCTGCTCAATTATCTGGAATTAAATGTGTTAAAATCCAGTTTGAGCAACCTTATATTATACTGGCTCCGGCAAAAAGCGCTATATCCTCGCCAAAAACAAATAAATAGATAGAAAATAATCACCGCCCCCGATGTCCAGATGAAATCGGGGCCGGGGTTTTTCTTGATAGTAGCGATATCCCGCGCTCGAGGCACGGGAATACCACTGCCTGAGGACTATGGGAATAACGCGGCGATACGCGTCAGAGCCGTCGGGTCAAGCCCTCTGGCCATCCATTTAGATGTAACTAACGCAGCCTCTTTCGTGAACGCACCACCCGAGAAACTCTTGCTCAAACGGTAAAGTTTCTTTGCGTATGACTGATAAGACGGGTTGTGTATTGTCTGCACAGTTGCTGTCTCGCTAAGGATTATCTTTACGTCGTTCTCAAGCGTCTCAAGTTGCCCGAAGATTTGCGATAGTTGTGACAGCATGTCGGGCCTATTACTATCTTTTTTATCGTTTCCATAACAGGTACTTTTAGGCTACTTTTCTGGCACGGATTTTGAAAATACGGCGTAAGTCAGGCTGGGTAAGATGA
>JAGUXD010000056.1 GCA_020062035.1 Candidatus Brocadiia bacterium
ATTACCATAATAATCCTGATTAACCATCATCGTGGGCGCAAGGAAACAAGCGCCCAAACAAGCAACTGTTTCAATCGTAAACTTATAATCAGGTGTTGTCTCGCCATCTTTAATTCTGAGTTTGGATTTAATAGATTTGAGCACATTCTTTGCACCTCTTACATGACAGGCGGTTCCACGACAAGGACGAAGAAGGTACTTTCCGCGCGGTGTAGTTGTAAACTGGGCATAAAAGGTCAGGATACCGTAGATTTTATTGCGGCTGACATTCGTGTGTTTGCTGATTATTGATAGTGATTCAGGCGGAATATAGCCGAATTTTTCCTGCACCGCTTGTAAGATGGGGATTACAAGGCCGGCATTATTGCGTCCAAAACCCTTGATTACTTCTTTAATATCTTCAGCAGTTATCTTCTGCATCTTGCTATCCCGCACGGGACCCACAGGGTCCCTGTGAGATTCGTTGCTACTTTTGTCTATTCGCTTGACGATTCTTCTTCGGCTGTTGTTCCGACCTCATCCAGTATTTTCTCATCTACAAGAATGGGCGATTTTAGATGCACAGCCAAAACAATCGCATCACTGGGCCTGGAATCAATCTCCTTTTCTTTGCCATTGGTTGAAATATAAATCCTTGCGTAAAAGGTATTTTTCTTGAGGTCATAAATGACCACTTTAGTAATCTTTGAATTAATTGCCTCAAGAAAATTGATAATAAGGTCATGTGTAAGTGGTCTGGCGGCTTTGATATCTTTAAGTTTACGGTCAATGGCGGCGGCTTCATAAATCCCGATAATTATCGGAAATGCCCTCTTGCCTTTTGTTTCTTTCAGGATAATTACCTGTTCCTCGCGGTTTTCATTAATAATAAGTCGCCATAACTCCATTTCTACCATATTTTATCCCTTCTCCTTTAGCGGTAAATAGGAAATCTGCCGAGAGAGTTCTTTTAGATGATAAGCATTTTCTTTAATCGTATTAAGTAAGTCAATAAAAATTGCTGAAGCCTGCGGTTGACAAACCCCACTTATTAATCGTTCCTGATGTTGAGTGGCGAAACTATCTGCAGTATTTTCTATGTTATTTGCACCTTCAATAATATATTTTATCAGAACCTGATTCTGTGTTACGGATGCCTCTTTCAGGCATTGGACAAGGTGTTTAATACTCCCTATAAGATATTCTAATTCTCTGACTGCTTTAGCACTGAAAAGGATTTGTTTATCTATTCTACCTTTTAATAAATTAGTCAACCGAACCAGGGTATTAATGACTTTTTCTAAACGATTAATTATCTCTTTAGATGCCTCCGCATCAAAGATTTGGTATTGTTTCAACTCAACCAATATTGCGGAAATAAAGGGCTGCGTATTTTCTAACAGGGCTATATTATCAGACCGTATAGAGTTAGAAATATGTTGTAATATATCATCAATCTTCTGGAGGATTGATTCTATTTCTATTTGCTTCATCAATTTCTCCTTAGATTATATGTAAAATGATTGCAATTAGAGAAATAATAAAGACAATAACTAATAATAATCTGAAGTTCTTCAAACCGGTCCGAATAATAGTTCTGGGATTTTCCTCTACTGTAGATAAACTCAAAGATAACGAAACAAGGAAAGAAATTAAAATAAAAAGAACTAATATAACAATAAAATTAAGCATAGGTTCGCAGGGCTCACTATAATGCAATTACGATAAAGATAAACACAGATTATCCGTGTCCATCTGTGTTCATCGGTGGTTGCAATTTTCTTGGTATCTTGGACTCCTTATATACATCTTATTTATTCGTATCTGCAAGGTCTGGTTGTCTTTTTGCGATTTGCGAATATAGATTTAAAACAATTATCAAGTTGAGAATCCCTGCGGTGCAAATATAAAGCAACCCTATCTCAAAATATCTTAACGAGACCAATCCATTAGGCATTTCAGAAGTAAGTAAGGTATTGAAAAATAATACAAAACCTGAGCCAAATTGACCAATATAATAAAATGGATTATCTGCGTATCTAACTGCCCTGAAATCTGTCAAAACCAATCCGATAAGCAGGCAAAGAGATATTATCGTAAAGAATATTACTGCCTTAAGACGATATCCATAATACCAATGAGCCAGACCTGGAATAGCCCAGCCAGTAAGCAATACTAAAGGCAATATAAACCTTTTCATACACAAAAATCCTTGCCGAGGTATTTTTCCCTTGCCAGGGGGTTATTCATTATTTCAGATGGGGTTCCTGCACACAATATCTGTCCATCATCAATAATATAAGAACGGTCGGTAACCGCAAGGGTCTCCCGGACATTATGGTCAGTTAATATAATACTAATCCCTTGAGACCTAAGGTCTTTAATAATATCCTGAATCTCTTTAACAGAAATAGGGTCAACCCCTGAGAATGGTTCATCTAATAGTAATAATCTTGGTTTTGTAATCAAGGCACGGGCAATTTCCAGACGCCTCGTTTCTCCTCCAGATAAAGTTGATGCCCTTTGATTAGATAGTTTGGTCAATCCGAATTCGTTGAGAAGCCGTTTTGCCTCTGATAACCGCCTGCCACGGCTTATGGCTCTTGTTTCTAATATTGCCAAAAGGTTTTGTTCCACAGTTAAACCCTGAAAAACAGATGCCTCTTGTGGAAGGTATCCCATACCGTATAATGCCCTTTTATACATTGGGAAATCAGTAATATTCACCCAACACATAACCTCCAAGGTGTTTCCACTCTGGAGGTTATGTGATAGGAAGGTTATTTCTCCTGAGGATGGTGGAATAAGCCCGACAATCATTCTAAAGGTAGTGGTTTTTCCAGCACCGTTACGTCCTAAAAGCCCGACAATTTCTCCTTGGCTAATATTAAAACTAACACCATCCACTACCCTTCGTTGACGGTATATTTTTACCAAGTCCTTTACTTCAAGAAGCATAACAAATCACTCCCGAATTATATGTTCATAACCTGTAGATAACTTTATTCCCTGATAATAAAAGAGTTATGAACAGGTCCCCTATAAACCACTTAATTATTACCTAAAAGAAGATACCAACCGATATAACTAATTGTTGTATATAAGGTTATAAATAATTGTATATTTATAATTGGTCTATCTGGCTATAAGATATTCTTATTACTGGTATTATAGCCGAATTTCATATCCCCTTTATCTTCAGAAAATTGTATAAAAGTTCATTTAATCAATTTTATCCGTTTTATGGGCCAATAAACTAACAATGCCCTGCCAAATATCTCATCTGAGTCCACAAATCCGGCTGACTCTTCCTCTACAGATAACAAATCCTGTTTATTTATTGTATGACTTATTCCCCAGATATCACCGCCGCGGTTAGTTTCTTTATTACGATGGATTTTTATCACCTCCCCACTATCGCTATAAGAATCAGTATCACATTGTATTATCTTTCCATTTTTAAGGGTAAGTTTTTTTACTCGCCAGGTTCTACTATCTTTACTCCGCTGAACATTATCTCCGAGCACTAAATATTTGCCTTGGGGTATTTTGAGTGGCTCATTTTCCTTAAGGATACTCTCGTAATTATAATCGCCGGCATAGTAAAGGTCTCTGACAATGGACAAATCCCACAAGACAACCGGCTCTTTATTTGTCTCAAGGGCAATCTGATTGTGGTAAAAACCCTCATCC
>JAGUXD010000027.1 GCA_020062035.1 Candidatus Brocadiia bacterium
GGGGGAATACTATCCCATACGCCTTTACTACTGCTTAATCTACCGCTTAATCTACTGCTTAATCCACTGCTTACTGGACTGCTTAATCTACTGCTTCCTTTTGTGCTTACCGCAGTGCTTACTGCAGTGCTATCCGGAGTGCTTCCCGGAATGCTATCCGGAATGCTATCCGGAATGCTATCCGGAGTGCTATCCGGAGTGCTATAACAAACAGGTTCAAAAGTTTCAAGGGGTTTCCGCCTTTGGCGGAAACTTCTTGAACTCTTGTAACAAATAACTAACTCCCTGTTTTAGCCCAGATTAATCCTTTCAGGGTCAAATATGGAATTACCTCGCTTTTGAATGGTATTTGTGGTTTAATCAACTCCGCATCATTACCGGTTAGAATAATTCTTAATTTGGAATGTTTAATTTTTAATTCGCTGACCAATTCCTGGATAATATTATTTACTAATCCTGCAGAACCAAAATAAATACCAGCAGTAATGGCTTCCCGAGTGTTCCTGCCGATTATCTTTGGTCGTCTCTGGAGGGGAATTTTAACCAGGGGAAGCAAGGCACAGTTTTGATATAATGACTTGGCAAGGGTATTTATACCAGGGGCAATTACCCCGCCCAGAAATTCCTTTCTGGAGGAAACCACATCAAAAGTAATCGCGGTCCCGGCACTGATTACTATAATATATTTAGGGCGATAACCGGGAAAGATGATTTTATACGAGGCAAAGGCATTAAGGAGCCGGTCTTTACCGACCCGCTCCGGTTCATCTGTCCGATTTACTATCGGGATAGCGAAATCCTTTCCTGCCTTTAAGGGCTTTATCTTAAATACCTTCTTTGACCATTTTATGATAACCGCTTCAATTTCTGGATCCGTAGAAGAAATAAGGACATTATTTACAGCAGATATAATCCTCTTACCACCGTTTATCCTGTTCAGAAATGTCTGGTTAAGCGAGGTATTAGGAATTGTCTCAGTCGCTATGAATATATCTCCGTTATGAGAAAAGCCAATATGAGAATTCGTATTACCTATATCAATTGCTACAAACATACGGATATTTAATCATAAAGATACAAGGAACGCAAGGAATAATATTCACCGCTTTCCGTGAAGAACCTATTTTTATTATCGTAAAATTCCCTTAACCAATCCATCTATTTCAGCAAGTTCTAAAGCGAGCATTTGACGGACACGGGACCGCAGCACACCAATGCCTTTGATGTCTTTGGGCATCTCGGTCTTGACCCATTCCTCCACCTTTTTACTACATTCCTTGCCTAACTCTACTAATCGCTGATGAGCTTTGTCCTTGCTGTCAAACGCAGGTATCGGGAGTTCAAGAGGTTTTTTGTGAATTACTCTTGGTCCCCATAATCCTGTAGCCTGCATTGGTTTTATCATCTTATCTGTTATAGGAGCGTTTAGTAATGAAGCAAGATATAAGGCATCATTCTTATTATCCAACTCACAACAATAAGTTGCAGAATCAACCGCAAAGCCTTTTAGTAATACTTTCTGTCCACTAATATTAAGTTCAATCGGCTAATTTTCTAATACACCAGCCGTAAGATATGTTCCAGCGGTGTTATATAACACCCGATACCTTGTTTGAGAGTTTTGGTTAGTGAGTTTATGACGATAATCTAAATAATTAAGAAGGTTTGTCTTCTTTGTCTTTCGGCGTTTGTCCCACTCCTTTTCTGCGTCTTCTAACCACTTAGATAGGCGTGGATAACCCTTATCTCGGGCATTTTCGGCATCAAGCAGATTATAACGCCAGCCCTTATGGCTCTGAAAGGGCTCTATGGGTAAGACCACTATCCGATAGTCAAGATGACCAAATGGTAAGAGGTCAGTGGAAAGTAGCATGGCATATAAAAACCTGCTTTCTACATTACCGTTCATTACTAATCCTTGGTAGGCCTTTTTCGCCTCTCTTTTTGCCCGCTCAGAACTTTCTAACGGTGGAAGTGATGGGTCAAAACCCAGTGAAGTTGGTTTAATCTCTACGAACCACATTGAACGGGGGACGATAGTTGCCCCTTGGAAGAAACGGTTCTTTATAGAAACTCGCCTTTTGGGTAGTTATGGCTTTATCAGGCGACCAGTAAGAGCGTTTGCCTCGTTGATGTAGATGGAGTTCTATATCTTCGGTATGAAGGTGTTTTTTACTTTCTTCTAACGAGGCATTGCGCCGTGCTAATTTACCTTTGACCTTCTGTGCCTTTATTGGGTAAGAGGTCTTGGCATCAGGTTGTCGTTGGGCAAAGAGGACGCAGGCAGGGACATTAAAAAGCGGATCCACTTCTTCTAAATCCCATGCCTCCTGAAAAGACAATCTTATCTGACTAAAACTCCCTGTCTTAATCCATCGTGTTGGTCGGCACTGAAGATATTGCGTGGCAGGACAAATGCGATTATACCACCCTCTTTAAGATACAATTCTGCAGTGGCCAAGAAAAACAATGTCCCTAATTCCATATGGGTAATCAAGTGTCCCCGGCCGGATAAAAGATGGTAATATTCGGTAATCTTGTTTTTGAGGAAGCGCTGATACTCTGGCTCGGCATATCTAAAGGCAAGCCAGTGTGGGTTGCCAATCACGAAATCAAACTTATCTTTAAGGAAGATGGGCTTATAGGTATTTTTTAGGACGAATGCCTGGATGGTATCGCGTTTTGCCTCAATAAACTCTTTGAGTATTTCTGCTACATAAAAGAGTGCCTTGACAATATCAGGGTCTTTGGAGAGGTTCAGGTATTGGGCGCTAAGGAAACTCTGGAATTGTGCCTCAGTAACTGATTTACCGGCATTATCTCTGGCAAAATCCCTTGCCGACTCAATGCCCGAGTCATAACGACCGATATCCTCTCCGATTAACTTCCCAGGAAGATGAATCACCTTCTTTTCTATATCAATCTTATAACTTGGGGTTTTCCGCCAGAAGGTAGTTTCTACATCCCGTTCAGGTAATCTGATGCTATTAGCCAGATATACCGGTAGATTTATCTTTCCATTGCGTTTGGTAAGAAGGTCACCAAGGGCAAGGAGATAGTTTGTCTTGGCAATAATTACAGCAAGCGGGTGAATATCAATTCCGACAACTGAATTACAGATATGTTTTAGTGTTTTTGGAGAATTACCTAACCGTTTTCGTTTCTCACGGATGACCAGATAAAGGAATGTGCCTGAACCACCGGATGGGTCAATGAATGAGCCTTCTGGATTCTGGGCAATGAGTTTTTTTACCATTCGGTCGTCAAGCCAGTCAGGGGTATAAAACTCACCGAGGTCGTGGCTGGTTTGAGGGTCTACCAGTTCTTGATAGAGTGATTTCAGGACATCCTCTGAGATGTCCTTGAGCCAATAGTTATTAAGAAGGCTCTTTAGTAAAGTGGTGATTTTTATCGCTACTTCTTTTGCACCGTTACGGGCAAGCCACGAAAAGAAGTCCTCTTCTAAGAAGTTCTCTATCCCGATGTCTCTGAAAAACCTGCCTTCCAGAATAGAAATAATTACCGTGTCAGTAAGAGAACCATTCTTATCTGAGAAACGTTTCCAGACCATCAATTTAGCCAGAGTCGCCAGATAGGTATGGCGACAAAAGAGTTCTTCATCAGCCACCGCGCTGCCATAGACGATACCGAGATATTTCTCCCAACTTTTATAAAGGACATTGAAATCCGGCTTTTTCTCTAATGATTTCCAGAGGTTAAGCAGTGTGGAAATAGTTATCTGAAAGGCGTGGCTATGAATACCAAAATCCTTAATAATGTCTTCGGTTCGGGGATGTAGTGTTTCTTCCCTCCGGAAATAGCGGTCAAGCCAGAAAAAGACCTCATCTGATTTGAAGACAGTCCAATCTACTTTTTCTATTTGGGTTAAAGTAATTTCATCTGGTTGAATATCTTTTTTATTGGGGTCGCTGAGACGGAGTGAATGGATAATAAAGATTACTCCATCAGTGGCAATACCAAGATAAGGCGTGCGTTTATAAGGTGTTTCCTCGGACCAGAGACAGGCAAGGTATTTCTTTATTTGCTCTTGGGCTTCAGATTGACTTTTAGGGATACTCCGCTCAAATTCAATGATAAGGTTGCCAAATAAGTTATCAACCCTGCCTGTAATGAGCCAGTCTTTCTGCCTTACCTTAACATATTTTTCTATACCTGAGATATAATCTTCAATAAAACCCAGCTGGAGACCAAAGAGGTCTTTAAGAAGAATGAGAAAGCGTTGAGATTTAGCCGATTCGCTATTTTGTTGCTGGACGGATTTGAGATAATCTGAAACAACCTTATCTCGTTGTGATTCACGGAGGTCAGGTTGACGAGAGGCTTTTTCGTAGAGTTTACTTTCTTTATTATTTATGGACTAAGATTTCTTTGATAAACGACGGGCGATTTCAAAGGCGGCCGCGATACGAATAATCTTTCGGTCTCCAAGCCCTTTGAACTCCAGAAATCTTTCCAGTGGCTGATTTGACATCTGGGAAAGTGA
>JAGUXD010000104.1 GCA_020062035.1 Candidatus Brocadiia bacterium
GGCTTTTGACATGCTTGACGGCTGGATTGCCCGTTCTACTAAAACCTCCTCAATTTTCGGGATTCAATTGGACTCGCTTGCTGATGTTGTTTCTTTCGGTGTTGTGCCGGCATTTTTAGTTCTCAAATTGGTTAGTCTGTCTGCTGTTAATTATCTGCCCAATCGGATTATCTGGGTAGTTTGCGGTTTATATTTATCATTTGTGGCATTGCGATTAGCCCGCTTTAATGTGGAAGCAACAACCAAAAAAGATGACCATCAATATTTCAGTGGATTGCCGACACCTGGTGCAGCGGCCGTTGTGGCGAGTCTGTCCATCCTTTATAAAGAAACAAATCATAAGATAATTATTCATGCAATGCCCTTTTTGATTCTTTTGCTTTCTATCTTAATGATAAGTAGAATTCGCTATGTCCATTTTTCTGGGAAGTTTCTTAAAGCCAAGCCATTTATCAAATTAGTGGAAATAATGATATTTCTCTTTCTGATAGTTCATTATCTTGAAATAACCCTGAGCGCAGTATTTTTAATATATGTCTTAAGCGGGATAATGAATCACTTCAGACAGAGAATATTTAAACCCAAAACAGTTTCCTCAATAGAAGCAAGAGGATTTAAACCGTCCGCCGAAGGCAGATAAACAAAAAGGATGATAGACAAGGTAGCATATATTGCTTTAGGAACGAATTTGGGTGATAAAAGACGAAACCTGAATAAGGCACTTCAATTTATTAGCTTTATAAGAAACACCATAATTACCAAGGTCTCTTCAATTTATAGAACATCGGCTGAAGGTATGCGTAATCAACCAAACTTTCTTAATGCGGTAATAGAGGTTAGAACTGCTATGAGTTCAAAAACATTCTTGAAGACGTTATTAAAAACAGAGAAACAAATGAGTAGAAAGCGGCGCTTAGGTTGGGAACCGCGGATAATTGACCTTGATATTTTATTATATAATAACGAGGTTATCAGGTCAAGGGATTTGGTGATTCCACATCCGAGAATGCATAAACGTCGTTTTGTCTTAGAGCCACTTTCTGAAATAGCCCCGAATCTGGTTCACCCGGTATTAAAGAAACAGATGAAGGTGCTGTTAAATAAAACACTATGAAAGTTATAAAGACACTAAAGAGGTTGAGGAATGAAATAAGACGAGCCAGACAAGAGGGATTACTTATCGGATTTGTGCCGACAATGGGCACACTACATCAGGGCCATCTTTCTTTAATGCAGATGGCAAGAAAAGAAACAGACCTGCTCGTGGTAAGCATCTTCGTTAATCCGCTTCAGTTCGGCCCTAAAGAAGATTTTAAGCAATACCCTCGCAACCCTAAACAGGATGCTAAATTATGTAAAGATGTTGGAGTGGATATTGTTTTTGCTCCCGCTGACGAGGAGGTCTATTCCTCTGGTTTTGATACCTATGTTGATATGACTAAACTCACCTCAAAACTTTGCGGGAAATCAAGACCCGGACATTTCAGGGGTGTGATGACTGTGGTAACTAAGTTGTTTAATATGGTAGAGCCGGATATCGCCTATTTTGGACAGAAGGATTATCAACAGGCAACGATTATCAAGAAAATGGTTAAGGACTTGAATATGAACCTGAAGGTAAAGGTCCTGCCTACGATTCGTGAGATAGATGGATTAGCAATGAGTTCCCGTAATCAATACCTGACAACATCAGAGCGACTTAACGCTTCTCGGCTCTATCAGGCATTAGTTAAATCTAAACAGATAATTATAAGCGGTAATAAGAATGCTGATAAAATCTGCCATGCGATAATCTCGGAACTTAATAAAATCCCGAAAAGCAAAATAGATTATGTGGAAATAGTTGACGCAGATACACTTGAGCCGATTCAAAAAATAGAACGGCAAAAAGTCGTGATTGCAGTGGCGATATATTTAGGGAAAACCAGATTGATTGATAATATTAAAATATGTATCTAAAAATACGCTCTCCAGCCAAGGTAAATCTTTTTCTGGAAGTAATTGGTAAAAGAAAGGATAACTATCACGAGATAGAAACAGTGATGCAGTCAATTACACTTTATGACATCTTATATTTTAGGTCAACAGCCCAGCTGGGACTTCGTTGCGACTCCGCAGAGGAGGTATCTGTAATTACTGATAACCTCGCATTAGAAAATCAGGAGGATAATCTTGTTTATCGTGCAATAATGCTGATGAAGAAGGAATACGGGATTAAAAAGGGGGTGAGCGTGGAATTATATAAAAAAATCCCGATTGGTGCCGGCTTGGGCGGTGGAAGTAGTAATGCGGCTTCTACCTTAATTGCCTTGAATCAGTTATGGCGGTTAGGGCTTAGTAAAAGCGAGCTAGTTTTGCTTGGCTCACGGCTCGGCTCTGATGTCCCCTTTTTCATCTATGGCAAAACCGGTTTAGTCAAAGGCAGAGGCGAAATCGTTTTTCCTCTCCCAGTCAACCCCAATTTCTATTATACTATTATTTACCCCCCTATAAGTGTCACTACAGGAAATATCTACAAAAATCTAAAATTCCCCTTGACAAAAACAAATAAGAATGTTAATATTATGGTTAATAAATTATTGAAGCAACGGGTTAATTATAAGGAAATCAAGAAGTTGCTATATAATAGATTAGAATCTGTGGCATTGAGACAATATCCTGTTCTAAAAACCACCCATCAGGCGATTCATAAAATAGCCACGGACGGATTATTACTTTCTGGAAGCGGTTCTTCTTTTTTCAAACTCTCTAACTCGCTAAAAGAGGCAAATTATTTTGCTGATTTATTCTCCGAGCAAAAATTAGTAAAGGTCTTTGTCGCTAAAACAGTAAAGCAACGAATCTCACAGAGACTCTGTGAGTCCCGTGAGGGACGAAAAGGAGGATGGTGATGGTTATGGAAATCACTGAAATAAGGGTGCGGCTGTTCAACAGGAGTGGTAACCGACTGAAGGCATTTTGCAGCATCACTTTTGATAATGCCTTTGTGATCAGAGATATAAAGGTTATAGAAGGTTCAAGGGGTGTTTTTGTGGCGATGCCTTCCCGTAAAATGACCGACCACTGTGTGAGATGTGGGAATAAAAACTCGGTCTTATCAAAGTTCTGTTCTGAATGCGGGGGGAAATTAGAGTATCGTCGTATTGACAAAGATGCCAACGGCAGAACAAGACTCTATGCTGATATCGCCCACCCGATTACCACGCAATGTCGTGATATGATTCAGCAGAAGGTGCTACAGAAATACCAGGAAGAATTAGAACTTTCTAAACAACCGTGTTATAAACCATCAGAAATAGAAGAGCATCTGTCAGAACATCAGGGAAATATTTAATCACCTTTCAGCGGGACAAAAGGCACCAGTGCATTTCCTCGCGGGATAACAAATGTCTGTGCACTCTCTGGCAATTCGCTGGCCATCTGATTTAGAGTCTTCTGCAAGTCATCTACTCTTCTGAATTGTACTTTTCTTATCACCTCTTCTAAAAGGGCTGAATAAAGGTATATCTCAAATCTCTTTGCCTTCATCAGAGAACATAAAGCCGTGTGTCCATAGACCACAAATTCTTTTCTGAGATTATTTTCCATTTCATCAAGGGAAGGCAAAGAGAGCCAATCCAGAAATATATCAGAGCCGATTCCTTCAGAACACTCGGCTAAAACGAGCATTTTCCCGTTTTCTTTTAAGCCATAAGAGGCATATTCTATTGTCTTGTGGGTCTGGATATAATTTATATCGCTTGGATAACCGCCTGCAGAGACGATAATAAAGTCCGCTTTATCTTTTACCTTGACCCGATAAACTTTATCAAGGAATTCACAACCTTTTCGGTGTGCTTTAACAACATCCCCACAGAAGAGTTTAATTACCTCATCTTTACTATTAAGGGCAAGACCGATAGAAAAATCTACTTTCGCCAATCGGGCGGCTTCTATCATATCTTCGCTTACTGGATTATCATCTAATTTTCCCAGACAGGCATTTGGATTCTTGCCTTTCAGAGGCGTCTTATTAAGAACAAGCGAGTGATTTTGCTGGATAGTCTCAAAACCTGCGATGCCCGGAATAATAAGTTTTCTACCGCCTGAAAAACCGGCATAATAATGATAAGCAAGTGCGCCGACTACTATTATCTTATCGCTCTTTGCAGCATATCTGTTTATTTCCACTCTGGTGCCCCTCGTGGTTGTGCCGATATAAGTCATCTCTTCCTTGTTCCTGGCATCGTGGTCTATAACACTGATAGATTGACAGACCCGATCACCAACTAACCTCTTTATTTCTTCAGGACTATGTGCTGAATGACTTCCTCGTGCTAAAAGGACGGTAATGTTTTGACTGGGTATGCGGTTTTTGTTAAGCCGAGAGATGATAATCTCAAGAACCTTGCTTGAATGACAACGTCGTGTCTTATCAGGGATTAGAATGGCAACCTTATCTTCAGGCGCAAACAGTTCATCAAATGGTTCAGAGCCGATTGGCTGGGCTAATTGCTGAGAAAACGCACGCTCAAGGTCCCTGATTGGCTCTGGCTCATTGACACTTAAGACATTATATTTTAGTCCCGAAGGTATAGAAATAGTTTTACTACCCCTGCCGTATAACAAACTTATTGTTATGTCTTTCATATAAAAGCCACAGAGTCACACAGGGGCCCAGTGGGTCACGGAAGTTAAATATAAACTGTAAGGTATAAACTATAAATTTTAATCATATTTTATATCTTAGACTTTTCACTTTATTCGTGTCTCTGTGGCTAATATGACGGATTCCGCGTCGGTTGTCAATAAACTCCGGAATAATTACGCAAAATAGAGATAATTTGCTTGCAGTATAGGAAAGCTTGCTATAAGGGATTTCCAGACGATGTTTCCGCCATCCTTCAGTCCTTAATAAGGTGTATTTATACCTACAAAAAGAAAGGGTTATCCAGTCCTTATTTCAGATAAGAGGGGCCCGAATGAAGGTGTTCAATTTATCCATCGGTCCAGTAATTTCCTGATTTCCTTAACTTCTTATCTATCAACAGGTTATAAAACTGAACACCTTGATATGTCGATTTTCGTTGATATATCTCATTATATTTCAAGGGGTTATGAACGAAGGTGTTCAATTTGAGCGACCCTACTGAACACCTTCGTTGTTATAACTCCTTATCAAATATGAAGATATACAAACAGGGGGTATAACCCCGGTACCACTCCCTATA
>JAGUXD010000029.1 GCA_020062035.1 Candidatus Brocadiia bacterium
AACTGCCTTAAAAACGGTCTTATGAGAAAACTTATTAAGATTATATTTGCATAACTCATTTGCAAAAATGTTTAAGATAACCTCTACATCACAACGAGAATTAAGATGCCGAAAATCCTTTTTCTCTAAAACCTCTTTCAGTTCAAGGTAATTAGTAACATTGCCATTATGAGCCATTGCAATGCCTAAAGGGGTATTGATATAAAACGGCTGGGCGTCTTCTGTATCACCGGCGCCAATCGTCGGATAGCGGGTGTGTCCGATGCCGATATTACCAACGAGCCGTGCGATATTTTTAGGGTTAAAAATATTCTGGACCAATCCGTTGCCTTTTTTAAGATGAAATGCCGTATCATAAGTAACGATACCGGCTGCGTCCTGACCACGATGTTGAAGGGCGCCTAATCCGTTATACAGAGATGTAACTATATTACCAGAGCCGCAGATACCTAAAATTCCGCACATATTTATCTGTCTCTTTGTCTGTCGGTCCGCCTGTCTTCCGGTCGACCGACTGACCAGCAGACCGGCCGACGGATTTACCCTCCGCTTAGTCCTACTACTACCATAATTACCACAGAGATTGTGATAGCAATTGTTGAAGCGATACCGATGGTATTCATTACTAAGCCGTTTTTATATTCGGCCATCAGTTTCTTCTTATTAATGAGTATCAGCATAATAATCAAAACAGGCGGCAGTAACAATCCATTAAGCGTTTGCGAGATAATCATTATTTTTATAAGAGAAATACCTGGTATTAAGACAATAATAGTTCCAATAATAAGTTGCAAGGTAAAAAGTCCATAAAAATGAGGTGCTTCTATAAACCGTTTATTTACACCGCTTTCCCATCCAAAAATCTCGCATACAGAAAAAGAGGTTGATAAAGGTAGAATTACAGAGGCGCCGGTAGAAGCCACCAGAAGACCGAGAGCAAAAAGTAATATGGTATATTTTCCACCCAGCGGCTCAAGCGCCAGGGCAACTTCCTGAGCCGTCTGCACAGATACTTTCTTATAAAGACAGGAGGAAGTAACTATAATAAAGAATATAACCAGCCCGACGCTGATACCCGCGAAAAGTGTTTCCCATCTGAAATATTTATAAGTCGCAATATTTATCCCTTTTTCCACAACACTGGATTGATGGTAAAAAACCATCCACGGCGCTAATGTTGTTCCAATTAACGCTACAGCAAGCATTGTGAACTTGTGGTCAAACTGAAAAGATGGGGTAATAATTGCCTGTCCCACCAGTTTCCAATCTACCGGTGCTAAAAATCCCGCGATAATATAACAGCCAAAAAATAATATCCCGACAAGAAAGATTTTCTCAAACCTGCGATAATTTGCCTTAATCGTGAGAAGCCACAAGGCGATGATAAGCAGAGGAACAGCAAAATATTTGCTGACGCCTAATAACATCATTGCAGCTGCGATACCACTTATATTTGATGCCGCATTTGCAATACCGGCAAGGAATTTGCCGGTCATTATATAGACCGCATTTTTTACTCCAAAATTTTCTCTAATTAGGTCCGAAAGCCCCTTACCTGTTACCGCGCCTAGACGACCGCTCATCTCCTGATAAATCAATAAAATAAAAACAACCGGTGCAACCATCCAGAGCATCCCTAAACCGAAGTCAATCCCGGCAACCGAATAGGTTGTAATACCACCGGCATCATTACCAAAGTTACCGGTTATAAGCCCCGGTCCCATCAGTGATAAAACAATTAGAATACTTGCCCAGATGCCCTTTCTGGAGTGATTCACCGTACTATTCATAATTAAATTACATTACCATTCCACCATCAATAACCAGAACCTGTCCGGTGATATAATTTGATTTATCAGAAGATAAAAAAAGCACTGCATCAGCAATATCCTCAACCGTACCTAACCGTTGAAGCGGAATTCGTTCCTGCATTTTCTGTTTTATTTCATCGTTCAAGACCTCGGTCATAGCGGTCTGGATAAACCCCGGTGCAATCGCATTTACATTAATATTGCGTGAGGCAAACTCTTTTGCCGCAGATTTAGTCAGGGCAATCACCCCGGCTTTGGACGCCGCGTAATTCGCCTGCCCGATATTTCCACCGATGCCTATTACTGATGCGATATTTACAATCTTGCCTGACCGTTGCTTAAGCATATATCTGGAAACCGCTCTGGTAAAATTAAATGTGCCTTTAAGATTGATACTCAAAACCTTGTCCCATTCCTCATTTTTCATCCGCATAATCAGATTATCACGGGTAATCCCGGCGTTATTTACAAGAATATCAAGGCGTCCGAAATTCTTGTGGACTTCATCTACAACTTTTTCTACTTCCGCAGAACTACTGACATCTGCTTTGAGAGAAAATGTTTTTACTCCTTTTGCATGGACTTCTGCACCTGTTGCCTTAACCGTATTCTCATCAACATCAATCAGGGCAATATTGCAGCCCTCATCCGCAAGAGATAGGGCAATTTGTTTGCCTATTCCACGACCCGCACCGGTTATCAAAGCAACCTTGTCTTTTAATCCATAATCCATAGTTTATATTCCTTATATTTTCACACACCGCTCCAATGCCTATCGGAGTCAAGTTATACCTCGTAATTAACTGTCGTTATTTTATCGTTAATCCTTTTTATTAAGCCGGTCAGGACTTTACCCGGCCCGATTTCGCAAAAGGTAGTATATCCATCATCAATAAGTTTCTGCATACTATTAGTCCAGAGAACAGGATTAGAAATCTGTCGGCTCAGATTAGTTTTTATCTGTTCGGCGGTTTTTGAATAATCGCCGCTAAAGTTGGCTATTACATCCTTAATCGGTGTTTTAATATCTACTTTCTGGAATTCTACAGTGAGTTTTTCTTCGGCTGATTTCATCAATGGCGAGTGAAATGCGCCGGCAACTTTTAATGGAATAATCTTCCTTGTCCCAGCCTCTTTTAGTAATTCACACGCCTTCATTACCGCATCATACTCCCCAGAAATAGCAATCTGCTCAGGGCTATTAAGATTAGCAATGCCGACAATACCTTTTACAGAAGAACAAACTTCTTTAATCTTCTCTTTAGGGAGCCCAATAATAGAAGCCATTGCGCCTCTGGTTTTATCACAGTCCTCCTGCATAAAAGTGCCTCTTCGTTCTACCAGACGCACTGCGACCTCAAAGGATAATGCCTCAGCCGCAACTAATGCGCTATATTCACCTAAACTCAATCCTGCGGAACAAGACCAATCTGGTAATTCTCCTTTTTCTTTCATCAGAACGAATTTTACTAAAGTTGTAACCAGAATCGCGGGCTGACAGATATTGGTCTTGTTTAACTCTTCTTCTGGTCCTTCAAAGATGACTTTAGAGAGATTAAAGCCGAGAATATGATTAGCCCATTCATAAAGTTCTCTTGCCTTTGGCTCTTCGTTACAAAGTTTACTACCCATTCCGACAAATTGAGCACCCTGACCTGGGAACAATAATGCGGTTTTCATAATTTATTATCCGCTATATCAAAGCCCGAAAGCATTTGGGATTGTTTATGCTTCTCCGAAGGAGTCCTTCGGACTGGAGTTAGATATCCCGCCCAGGCGGGACTTCTCTTTCTCCTGCCACGAAGTGGTCGATTCCGATTTAATATGACGAATATAGGTTTATCACTATCTATTATCAGAGGCAAATAGATTTACCTCTTCAGTTGTGCTTGGCAGTTCCTGGACATCTCTTAATTTACGCTCAATGGTTCGTGATTTTCTGGACGCATCTTCAATGGTCGTCGTTGCCTCTTCCAGTTTCCTGCGGGTCTTTTCAAGGATTTCACCAAATTTAGCGAATTCGGTCTTTATTGCTCCAAGCACTGTCCAGACCTCAGTTGAGCGTCTCCCAATGGCTATGGCTCTAAAAGCCATTTGCAAACTGCTTAAATATGCATAAAGAGTATTCGGACCGGTAATTATTACCTTATATTCCCTTTGCAATGATTCCCAGAGACCGGTCCGGCGGAGAACCTCTGCATATAGACCTTCCATTGGAAGGAATAAGATAGCAAATTCCGTAGTATTAGGAGGGTCAAGATATTTCTCTTTAATATTTTTCGCATCAGACCTGATTCTATTTTCTAACGCTTTTACTGATTCTTCTATTAAAGTTTGGTTTGCTTGCTCTTGTGCGGATATAAGTTTCTGGTAATTTTCTAATGGAAACTTTGCATCTATCGGTAACCAGATAAATTTGTCTTTTTCATCAGGACTTGGATATTTTATGGCAAACTCTACTCTTTCCTGAGCATCCTTTTTTGTCGCTACATTCTTTGCATATTGTTCAGGCGTGAATATTTGTTCTAATAGATTTTCTAATTGAATCTCTCCCATGATACCTTTGGTTTTAACATTAGATAGAACCTTCTTGAGGTCGCCCACGCCTGATGCCAGAGTTTGCATCTCGCCTAAGCCCTTATGCACTAATTCTAATCGTTCAGTAACCAACCTGAAGGAGTCTCCCAATCGTTTTTCTAAAGTAGAATGTAATTTTTCATCAACGATATTACGTATCTGGTCCAATTTCTCTTCATTGGTTTTAGAAAGAAGTGAAAGTTGCTGCAGGAATGTATCAAGGAATGATTTTAATGAATTACTCAACTCTTCACGGTTTTTCGCAATCTCTTCTTTAATCACTCGTTCAGTTCTCTCAAGACCTTCTTTATATGATAGATGTCGCGCCAGGATGATTATAGAGAGAACAATCCCGCCAAGATTAAGAATGATTAACAAAGATAGCAAAACCTCTGTCATAATAATAAATATAACAAGTGTTCAGGTGTTGTGTCAAGTTTTAGTCAGCCCATCATTCTGCCCCGTTAGAACTGTCATCATTAGATGTCTTTCCTATGACATGGTTTATCCTTCCACGGGACCCCGTAGGGATAACAACAGTTCTAACGGTGCCCTTGTCTTGCTACTGCCTGTTGAAGCGGAATTAAAGATTCCCTAATGCTTCTTCAAGATTATTGGATTGCGTGGTTAGTTCCTGTAGTTTCTGCTGTTCTTTCTCAATCACTGATTCTGGGGCTTTGAGGGTAAAATCCTTATTGGCTAACTTCTGCCTCACTTTCTCTAATTGCTCTTTTACTTTCAGAAGCCGTGTTTGAAGTCGCTTTCTCTCCAACTCTATATCAATAACGGCTTCCAATGGGATGAATAATTTTAATGCGCCCACTATCTCGGTCGCGGAATGTGATGGTCTTTTGTTATCATACTCTATCCTGTCTAAATTCGCCTGATATTTGACTAACGCTTGATAGGGCCTTATTATCTCTAAATCATTATCTTGCTCAGATGATAGGACCAATCTTAACTTTTGTTTGCGGTCTATATTAAAATTGTTACGGATATTTCTTACCCCTCTTATTATACCGATAAGCAAGTCCATTGTCTTTTCTGCTTCTACCTCTATAAGGGATGTGTCTTCTTTGGGCCATTGGGCAATAATAAGCGCCTCTTCGTCAAAACCTTTCCTGATATAACCGGGATGCTCCCTGAATTTCTGCCATAGTGCTTCTGTAATAAAAGGTATAAAAGGATGTAAAAGCCGAAGGAGATTACTGAAAAGATGGGGAATAATTTCCGCAATTGTCTTGTCGTCAGAATAAAGCCGTGTTTTGATTATCTCTAAATACCAATCACATAAATCAGACCAGAAAAAATGATAAATAATATGTGCGGCCTGACTAAATTCATATGTCTCTAATGCATTAGTATAATCGCGAATGGTGGTATTAAGCCGACTGAGAATCCATTTATCCTCAAAGCAATTCTTTAATTCTTTAGTTCTTTCGTTCGTGGGTTTTTCAGTCGTGCCTAACGGGACTACTCCACTGATGCTTGCCCCGTAAGGAGTAAGCACCAATCTTGAAGCGTTCCAGAGTTTATTACAGAAATTTCTACCTGACTCATAAACTTCTTCTGATAGGTTAATGTCACCGCCCAAAGGGATATTTGCCATCAAGCCAAATCGCAGGGCATCGGCACCGTATTTATCTATCAAATCTAAAGGGTCTGGTGAATTGCCTAATGATTTACTGAGTTTTCTGCCTAAGCTGTCACGGGCAATGCCGTGGATATAAATATCTCTGAATGGCGGTTTGTCGGTAAATTCATAGCCCGCTATTACCATCCTTGCCACCCAGAAAAAGATAATATCCTTACCTGAATTCAGGACCGATGTTGGATAAAAATATCTAAGGTCATCGATTTCTTTATCCCAACCGAATACTGCAAATGGCCAGAGCCAAGAAGAAAACCAGGTATCCAGAACATCAGGGTCTTGAATAAGATTGCTGTTGCCACATTTCGGACATTTATCTGGGGTCTCTCTACTTACAATAGGCGGACAATCCGATTTCGGATTTCGGATTTCGCCGCCCAATTTCGTTGGGCAAGCCACCACAGGGGCACTGTGTGCCTCGCCCTTTTGGGACGGGGATTTCGGATTTTGCTCCCTTGAGCAGTACCAAACAGGGATGCGATGTCCCCACCATAATTGTCTGGAGATACACCAATCGCGGATATTTTCTAACCAGTTCAAGTAGACCTTAGTCCAGTGCTCTGGGTAGAATCTAATCTCTTCAGTATGTACTGATTTGATTGCTGGCTCGGCTAATGGCTTCATCCTGACAAACCATTGCATAGATAAATACGGCTCAATCATCGTCTCACAACGATAGCAATGTCCTACAGAATGCAGATATTTTTCCTGTTTTTCCAATAAGCCCATTTCTGATAAATCCCTGATAACCTCTTTTCTTGCAGAGAACCTATCTAAGTTCTGATATTTTACCGGAGTATTTTCATTCATCCGTGCATCCGGGGTCATTATATTAATGAAAGCAAGATTATGCCGCTGGGCAATCATAAAATCATTAGGGTCATGGGCTGGGGTTACCTTGACTGCACCTGAGCCAAAATCACGTTCAACTATTTCATCAGCAATAATAGGTATCTCGCGATTAACCAGCGGTAGAATAAGGGTCTTTCCAACCTTGTTTTTGTAACGACTATCCTGCGGATGAACCACAACAGCAGTATCGCCTAACATCGTTTCTGGTCTGGTGGTCGCAACAACCACATAATTTGGAATCTGGGATTTGGGATTTGGAATTTCCATGAGAGGATATTTTATCCAATAAAGTCCGCCTTCAACCTGTTCGTGTTCTACTTCTTCATCAGATAAAGCGGTCTGACATCGCGGGCACCAGTTGATGATATAATTGCCCTGATAAACAAGAGCCTTTTCGTAAAGCCGAAGAAACGCCTCTTTGACTGCGTTGGAATAATCTTCATCCATTGTAAAGCGAAGCCGTTTCCAGTCGCATGAACATCCTAATTTCTTGAGTTGCTGGATGATGGTATTGCCGTATTTTTCCTTCCATTGCCAGACGCGACGAACGAACTCGTTTCTACCAAGAGCGTCTCGTTTTAAGTTTTCCTCGTTCAGGGCTTTTTCTACGGCATTTTGCGTAGCAATCCCAGCGTGGTCTGTGCCCGGAACCCAGCAGGATTCATAACCCTGCATCCTGCGAAAACGGACCATAATATCCTGCGGCGTATTATCAAGCACATGACCCATATGAAGAATACCAGTGATATTCGGAGGTGGTATCACCAGAGAGAATGGTTTCTTATGCGGATTAATATTAGCGTAAAAATACCCTTTTTCTTCCCAGAACTTATAAATGCGGTCTTCTGTATTTTTAGGTTGATAAACGGATTCCATAATCCAAGAATTCTATTCTCCGCAAAAAGAATGTCAAGACATATTCAAAATATAAACCATTCTGATTAAAAATATTTATTTTTCTTGATTTGTTTTGAGATATTTATTATTAAGTAATAAAATGTTTAATTTGTCCCGACCCTGATATCCGCTCCATTGGGGTAGTCCATCGGGGCGTCGGGATGAAAAAAAGCGGTTATTAAAGTAAGGAGGAATATTATGGAAGATAAAATATTTCCGTTAGAACCATTAAAAAGCAAACAGGTAAAGGAAGCCGCGGCCGCAGAGAAAGCCGTGCCCGTAGAGGAAGCCGTGGCCGCAGAGGAAGACCTAATCGCAATTGAAGAGCCACCAGCGGGTCCTCAGCCACCGCCACAGCAAGCCAGTAAATTTGCACAGAGACGATCCAAGGTTGATACTTCAAAGGGTGCAAGAATGCTTACCTATATGGTCCTGGTTGAGTTTATCGTTATTCTTGTTATCGGTGGTTTTAATATCTATATGAGATTTTTCCAGATACCCGCTCTGAATAAGGAAATAGGAAATCGTGGTGACAAAATCAAAGAGGCAAACTCAAGAATTGAACAGTTAAACATAATGACAGGAAACCTTTCTGCGGAAAAATCCAAACTTACTTCAGAACTAAATGACACCAAAGACATTTCAGAGGGACAAGCACAGCAAATAAAGATATTAGAAGAAGAAAAGACTTTTTTATCACAGGCAAAACAAGAAGCGGAACAAAAACTCACGCAGATAATGGACGAGAAGGTTCATCTTGAGGCAGAATTTGCCGAGATTCAGACCACTCATAAAAATTTAGAGCGGAATTATAAAGAGGTCGTAGATAGCAAAGCCGAGATGGAAAAATCACTTGAAAGAGTTCAGAAAGAAAAGGATAAAATCAAAAAGGAATATGATACACTTAAAGAGGGTATTGACCTTCAAACTAAAGCCGCCTATGCTAAAAAAGAGGAGATTGAGAAAGAATATGAAAAATACGCCCCTGCGTCGTTGAAGGTAGTTGAAGAACTCAATAAAATCGCTCTTTCCTTAAAAGAAGGAATTACTATTAAAACCTATAATTCACTTGTAAAGGGGTTGGAGTTTCCTTATGAAGCGTTTAAGATGGTGTTAAACGAGAATTCTTATAATTATTTATCGTTTAAGTTAATCTCATCTTCTTATGATAATTATAAAGAAGTTCTTGAACGGCTAAAAACCATTGTAAATATAAGCCGTGTTCTTAAGGAAGGTATTAAGTGGAGTGAGATTATATTAAAATTAGAAAATCCGATTGTTACGCAAAGACCTCGATTGGATTCTGTACAAGAACTCTGGCACGAGGCAGTTGCTTTTACTCAGGTTGGTGGTTTCCTTGTAGAAAATAAAGAGGAATTTTCCGAAAAATGTATCTTCTGTGAAGGTAGAGAAAAAATTACCTGTCTAAAATGCGCAGGCAGTGGTAATTGCATCAAGTGTGATGGACAAGGCCATATCAAGGAAAGATTGTGTATCTTTTGCCAGGGCTTAGGTAAATGTCCGATATGTTCAGGCAGAACTTTTGTTCCTTGTAAGGTCTGCCAATTATATGCTGATGTCTGTAAGAAAGCAATGAGTAAATCCCGCCAAGGCAGAACAGAAGAGCCAAGCCCCAAGGCTAGCGAGACCCCGCCGGAACCCCCGCCGGAAACAAAACCAGAACCATCAGAATAAACAAATAGTTAGCCGGAATCCCTGTCTGTCTGCTTCAGGCAGACATCATATTCCGTCATCCCGCAATATCAGCATCGCATCGCCATAACTATAAAAACGATATCCTCTGGAAATCGCTTCATTATAGGCATCACTAACTTTCTCTCTGCAGGCAAAGGCATAAACTAATGCTAATGGCGTTCCATAAGGAAGATGAAAATTGGTAATCAGGGTATTGACTAACTTAAATCTCCATTCCGGATGGATAAATAAATCTGTCCAGCCACGTATTAAGGATGCCCTGAAAATCCGTTGTCTTTCCAACATAGGATGGATTGTGAGGGTCTTAATATTATCTGCTATCGTCTCCAGAACACGACAGGTTGTTGTTCCTACAGCGATAATCCGCCTTTTCTCATTGATTGCTTCTGAAATGGTCTTAACAGCAGAAGGGCTTACCTCAAAATACTCTTTTCCCATCCGGTGGTTTTGGATATCGT
>JAGUXD010000008.1 GCA_020062035.1 Candidatus Brocadiia bacterium
TACAAGGAACATATGAGACATTTGCCCAGGCCGCAGAGAAACATTTTGGAGCCGGACACGACCTGAGAGGTAAATTCGTTCTTTCTGGTGGGCTTGGCGGCATGGGCGGGGCACAACCTTTAGCCGTTACTATGAATAACGGCGTATTCTTAGCCGTGGAAATAGACCCATCAAGGATTGAACGACGAATAAAGACCGGTTATTGTAATGTCCTTTGTGAACGACTTGATACCGCACTAAATATTGCTCTTGAAGCCAGGAAGAAAAAAGAACCAATCTCTATAGGGCTGGTTGGAAATTGCGCTGAGGTCTTACCTCTTATCGTCAAACGAGGAATTGTCCCTGATTTAGTTACTGACCAGACATCTGCTCACGACACCTTAAACGGCTATGTTCCAAAAGGGTTAACTCTGGAACAAGCAATCGCATTAAGGGCATCTGATCCACAAAAATATATTAAACTTGCAATAGAGTCCATTGTAGTTCATGTAAAGGCAATGCTTGATTTCCAGAAGATGGGTTCATTCGTATTTGATTACGGAAATAATATCCGCGCGCAGGCAAAAATAGGTGGATTACAAAACGCCTTTGATTTTTCTGGTTTTGTGCCTGCATATATTAGACCCCTGTTCTGTCAGGGAAAAGGACCATTTCGCTGGGTCGCGCTTTCTGGCGACCCCAAGGATATTTATATTACTGATGATGTCCTTCGTAAGAAATTCAGACACAACAAGAGATTAGTACATTGGCTCAAGATGGCGCAAAAGCACGTCAGGTTTCAGGGCTTGCCAGCCCGTATCTGCTGGCTTGGCCAGGGTGAACGCTCACAGGCAGGAGAACTATTTAATCGTCTGGTAAAAAAAGCTAAGGTCTCAGCGCCAATCGTTATCGGACGAGACCATTTAGATACCGGCTCTGTTGCATCGCCTAACCGCGAGACAGAAGGAATGAAAGACGGAAGTGATGCCATTGCTGATTGGCCCATTTTGAATGCCCTTCTTAATACCGCATCCGGTGCGACCTGGGTCTCGGTTCATCACGGCGGCGGCGTTGGTATCGGTTATTCTATTCACGCAGGAATGGTTATCGTGGCTGACGGCACAAAATCAGCATCTAAAAAACTCGCTCTCGTGCTTAACAATGACCCTGGCATAGGTGTAGCCCGTCACGCTGATGCCGGTTATGAACTCGCACGCAAAACCGCACATCAGCATAATATAAGAATTGGGATTTAGGATTTGCCCACTGGGTTCCCCTTTGGCGGAGGATTTGGGATTTGGTAATGAGTCCATTAAAAGATTTGTTTCTATACCTCTCAAAAAGTTCTATCATCCAGAAATTTCTATCCACCTCAGGACCTTGTAAAATCATCCCAAGAAGGTTTATCTCTGGTGAAACACTCTCTGTCGGTATCATTATCGCAAGGGAATTAAATAAGCAGGGATTTTTGGTTACATTAGATAACCTCGGTGAAAGCGTAACGAATAAAGACCAGGCAATATCAGCAACTCAAGAATACCTGAATATTATCAGGGCCATCTCAACTCCGCCAAATCCCGATGTGATACCAAAGGAAGCAACTTCATTCGGGACAATAACTTCCTCTTTGAAATTGACCCAGTTAGGACTTGCGCTGGAGTATCAATTATGTCTGGAAAATATCCGAGAGATTATGCAGGAGGCAAAGAAATCAAACAACAGAGTTACTATTGATATGGAAGATTCGCCTTATACTGAGCGGACCCTAAATATCTATAAAACATTACTCAAGGAAGGATTTTCTACTTTAGGAATAGTTATTCAGTCATACCTGAAGAGGAGTGAAAGCGATATCAGAAACCTTGTTCCTTTAGGTCCGCGTGTTCGCCTGTGCAAGGGCGCCTATAAAGAACCTTCTACAATTGCCTTTGCCAGAAAAAAGGATGTGGATAAAAATTATCTCCATCTCCTTTCTATTCTATTCAGCAAAGATGCCCTTGAAAAAGGCGCCTATCCTGAGGTCGCTACACACGATGAAAAGATAATCAACTGGACATCGGCTCTGGTAAAGAAGAATAATATCCCTGCGGAGCAATTTGAGTTCCAGATGCTTTATGGAATAAGAAGGGACCTTCAGCAAAGATTAGTAAAGCAAGGATACAGGACGCGGGTATATTTACCTTATGGCACGCACTGGTATCCCTATTTTATGAGACGCTTGGCTGAGCGACCTGCTAATCTCTGGTTTATCCTCAAGAACCTCTGCTACCGCTGAACCCACCCAGTGGGCAAATCCTATATCTAATCCCGCTGGGATGACGGATATGGGCTAAATAATGAATGTTTGACGTCAAACATTAGCGGGATTAATAGGTTCAGGATAGTCATCCGGATAGCACTCCGGATAGCACTCGGTAGGGCATAGGGGGTAGCATTCCTCCCTATATCAGGCTGTCCAAAAAGTCCTTGCTTTAGATAATCCCGCTAAAGCGGGACTATAATTCCTCTAAAAGGAGGATGTGAGTTATGAAAATATTTAAGGAGTA
>JAGUXD010000156.1 GCA_020062035.1 Candidatus Brocadiia bacterium
CCTGCGTGATACCTTGAATTGCTTTTCTATCAATGCATTGGCAATTTCGCTGTCTGACAATGGTTTCTTTTTATCTTCCTGCTCAATTATCCCTTTGATTGCTGAGAAAATAGACGGCTGTGCATAAAATTTACCTCCAGCAGTCTCAGAAGTAGATGAGAAAAAGAATTTCATACTGAATATCCCTTGTGGCGTCTGAATATATTTATTTGCAACTATCCGACTGACTGTAGAGAGATGGACATTGAGTTTTTCTGCAACCTCTTTCATTCGCACGGGCTTAAGATATTCAATGCCGTCATCAAAGAATTTGCGTTGCAGGAGAAGTATTTGTTCAGCGACCTGTCGGAGGGTAATTTTTCGCATCTGGATAGCGCCGAGTAAGGCATTGGCTGACTTTATTTTTGCCCTGATAAAATCTCTTGTGTCTTTATCGCTTTTTGAGGAGTTAAGAATTTGCCGGTAATACTCGCTTATCATAAGCGATGGAAAATATTCCCTTTGCAGTTTTATTACATAGTCATCCTCAACCTTTTCTATAATCACATCAGGGATAATATAAGGAATATTTTCAACTGAAAAAGCGGCTGCCGGATGGGGATTAAGTAACTTGATTTCTCTTACCACTTCCTGCAGTTTCTCCAAAGGTACATCTAACTCTTTGGCTAAATGGCTTAATTTGTTATTATTAAGTTGTTCCAGGTATTGAGTGATTAATGTTTTCTTCAGTTCAAGGTTATCATCATCTTCTGATAATTGCAGTAGAAGACATTCAGAAAGATTTCTGGCACCAACCGCAGGCGGGTCAAGTTTATGAATAATTTTTAATGTCTCTTCAACCGCTTCTATAGTCGTCTTGGTGGAACGGACAATCTCATCTAATGACACTTTCAAATAACCATCATCGTCAATATTATATATTATCTCTCTGGCAATAGATTTTTTGGTCTCGTCTAAGTTTATTAAAGTAAATTGTAGATACAGATAATCTTGTAACGTTTCTGGTTTGTCTGGAGCATTTTGCAGGGCTTGTAATTTCTTGTCGGACAGTTCAGCACTACTCCAGCGGGGTTTTCGGAAGGTCTCTTCTCGTTCTTCGTCCAGTATCTCTACGACTGTTTCAGGAGCGGTAGTTTCATCTTCTTCTTCAACCTGCTGGGAGGATTGCTCAATAGATGTCGGTTCTGGTTCATCAGAGATTTCTAAAGTAGGGTTCTGTTCTAACTCCTGATAAACTCTATCTGTCAACTCAAGTGTGGGCAGAAGAAGGACATCCATATTCTGGATTTGCGCTAAGGAAAGCCATTGTTTTTGCTCTAGCTTGGGCTGTAAGTCCATCTTAAATTCGTAAGGATTTTCTGGCATTATAATACCTGCTCTTTTCTTTCCTTGAGGGCGTCAACTAAAATGGGTCTATTCAGATATTCAATAGTAGTACCGCTTGGTAATCCTCTACCCAATCGGGTAATTTTT
This sequence comes from Candidatus Brocadiia bacterium, assembly GCA_020062035.1. Taxonomy (GTDB): domain Bacteria; phylum Planctomycetota; class MHYJ01; order JACQXL01; family JACQXL01; genus JAGUXD01. The sequence continues at coordinate 1,474 of JAGUXD010000156.1, forward strand.
ATATTCTTAAGACCTGCCCAAGATAACTCTTTTTGAATATACAACAAGGTCGTATCACCTTCTACAGTCGGATTGGTTGATAAAATTATTTCGCTAGGGCGAGCCGATTTAACCCGCAGGATTAGTTGTTTTAACGTAATATCTTCCGCGGATTTACCCTCAAGCGGTGAGATTACGCCACCTAAAACATGATACAAGCCCTTATAAACCCCTGTCTTTTCTATCTTCCAGAGGTCTTCTAATTGCTCAACTACACAAATAATAGATTTGTCTCGTGAGTCGTTGTTACATATTTCGCATAAGCCGAGAGAGTTATTGGAAACGATGTTAAAACATTTGTTACATAACTTAACTTCATTAAGAGAAAGAATAGATTGAGTAAGATTTTGCCGTGCCTCTTTAGACATTTTAAGAATATGGAAAGATAAACGCTCTGCCGAGCGCTCCCCCAAACCCGGTAATTTGCTTAATTCAGAGATTAAGCAAGATAAAACATTATTGTCTTTATTTCCCATAGACATAATTTAGGAAAGCATCTCCTTTAGTGGGATTATATGCTGGTTTTTTTCATAAGAATAAGCATTAATAATGCTTTCTGGATATGGAGTCGGTTCTCTGCTTGGTCCCAGACCACTGAATTTGGTCCGTCAATCACTTCATCGGTAATTTCTTCACCCCGATGTGCGGGCAGACAATGCATTATCATTACATCTTTTTTAGATAGTTTTACAAGTTCAGAATTTATCTGGAAATCCTTAAAGTCTTGCAGTCGTTTTTTATGCTCGTTTTCCTGTCCCATACTTGCCCAGACATCTGTATAAATTACATCAGCATCCTTGGCGCTTGAGACGGGATTATTTGTGGTAATCAGCCGGGCTTTATTTTTCTCTGCTTCTTTGTTTATTAACTCAATTACTTCTTTCTTCATCTCGTATCCTTTTGGGGTAGCAACCTCTATGTAGCCAGCGGACTTTACTACGGCTAATGCCAAAGAATGTGCGACATTATTACCATCGCCGATATAAGCGATTTTTAGATTTTTAATATTCTTCTTCTTTTCAGATATCGTAAATATATCTGCTAATGCCTGACAGGGGTGTTCATAATCACTGAGCGCATTAATTACCGGAACCGTCGCATATTTAGCAAGTTCCAAAATATCGTTATGGGAATAGACTCTTGCGGTGATACAATCAACATATCGCGAAAGAACTCGTGCGGTATCAGCAATAGTTTCACCACGTTTAAGTTGTAGTTCATTGGCACTCAGATAAATGGCTTGCCCGCTTAATTGATACATCGCGACTTCAAAAGAAACTCTGGTTCTGGTAGAAGGTTTTTGGAAAATCATTCCTAATACCTTTCCCTTTAAGGCAACTGACTGTTTAGCCAGATGGGACTTTCGTTTAAGAGTCTGCACAGTCTGTAAGAGATACTGTATCTCTTCTGGAGAAAG
>JAGUXD010000007.1 GCA_020062035.1 Candidatus Brocadiia bacterium
GGTATATGCAAATATCTGCGATATTTTCTCTTTATTGATTTTTTCCAACTGCTTAAAATCTTCCGTCGTCATTTTACGCAAAACACTTCCAGAGGTTTCCATAGTTTCATTTGGGCTCATTACTTGAGGATTAAAATAAACCGTTCCGACTTCAGTCCCATTATCAGTTTTTACAAGGCATTTATCAGCGACTTTAATATCAGAATACGGATATTTGAAATTTGCTAGTGTCCTTGAAATCCCATACCGCACCGTAACTAAATACATAACAAATTCTCCTGAGCAACGACCATACCCGCTCCGCCGAGGCGGAGACGAAGCGAGAACCTCGTTGTCTACCGCCTCTTTTCCGGTAGACAACGAGCCCGGACGGACTCGTTGACATTAGACCTCAGTAAAAATATTGTCCACAGCCAGATTCATATTTGCATTAAGCATAATATGTTCCTCTGCCTGTAGCAATTTAATAATCAGGTTCTCTATCTGATTATAATCATAACCCTTCTGACACAGTTTTGTTTCTTTAATCTTATCCTGGTTCAATAATTTATCTGAAGACACTCCATAATAAAGCCATAGAATATCCCTGATAAAAAGTCCTATTATCTTAAGTTGCCAGATAATCTCCTGTCGTATTGTTTCATTATCTTCAGAATTTTCTCTGGCAAAAGCAATAATTCCGCTGGTTAATCCATCAAAATTCCTCGTAATAACCCGTTTAATCAGCCATTCCCTCTGGGTTAAAAAATTATGCGAATGCAATCTGAACGCATCGCCGATACTTCCCTCGCACAGATATGTCAAAAAATTCGCTTCTGTAGTGGAAACCTTCATGTCTCCATTTTCAACCAAATATTTTTTTATTTTATCCCGCCTGAGCGGATAAAATTTAATTATCTGGCATCGTGACAAAATAGTTGGTAGCAAGGATGATAAGTGTGATGTAATCAAAATAATAATAGTATTTCGTGCTGGCTCCTCTAATGTCTTAAGAAAACAATGAGATGCCTCATCACTCATTTGCTCTGCCCCATCAAAAATAAATACCCGATATGACTTATAGAAAGACGCAAACATCAATTCTTTTTCAATCTCCCTGACTGTCGCAATACTAATCTCTTTTTTTCCCATTTCCACTTCTATTATTCTTAAACTCGGATGGCTATTTTTATCTATCAGCCGACACGAACGACACTCATCACACCCCTTTAATAACCAGTCATTTGTATCTTTCTCACACAACAATATTTTTGCTAATGTGCGAGCAAACAAGAACTTACCCACACCTGATGGACCCGCAAAAATATAACCGTGGCTCAAACGATTAGCCCCTAAAATCTGCTTGAAAGAATTAATTGCAACCTCTTGTCCAATTATCCTATCAAAGAACATTGTTCACTATCTTTCTTATTTGCGTATGGATAGCCAGTAGCGACTTTGTACCATCTATTATATAATATTTCCGCTTGTCTGAACACGCCAACTTCATAAAACCATCCCTGACTCTTTTATGAAACGCCAATTCCCTTTGCTCCATCCTATCGTTAGATGAACGGCTATTTTTAATCCGCTCCATTCCCTTTTCAGCCGGAACATCAAGTAAAATAGTCATATCAGGACAAAAAGAACCCATTGTCATCTGCCAGATTCTCTTTACAACCCCCATCCCGATATTACCCGCATAACCCTGATAAACAATCGTGGAAGACAAAAATCTGTCAGAGATTACTATCTTATTTTCTTGTAAAGACGGCCTAATCACCTCATACACCAATTGAACACGACTGGCTAAATAGAGAAACAATTCTGTTAAAGATGTCATCTTCTTATAACGAGGAGAAAGCAATATTTTTCTTATGGCTTCGCTGATAGAAGTAGAACCCGGCTCGCGCACGAGCAATACTTTATGCCCCTGTTGCCGCAGATATTTGCTCAACAAATTTACCTGAGTGCTTTTGCCACAACCATCAGGACCATCAATCACAATAAATCTACCCTTACGCATATTTTTCTATTAAACAATAATCTTTTTATACTTCCATATTTTTCTTGCTTAAAAAAGATATTTGTTGACGCATTAGTCCATTAGAGATATACTGTGTATTAAAAGACATTCTATAAACCTCACCGCAGAGACGCGGAGAACACAGAGAAGAAAACAATTTTGTATTCTCTGCGACCTCTGCGTCCCCACTGGGCTCGGTGAGTCGGCTGTGAAGATTATACGAGGAGATTTTTATGCCAGAATTAAGACAGAATCTCATTTCACGGGATTGGGTAATTATTGCTACAGAACGTGCCAAAAGACCTGAAGAATTCGTTAAGCACACAGAGAAGAAAATATTGCCTGAATATAACAATACCTGTCCATTCTGCCCGGGCAAAGAGCATCAAACACCGCCCGAAACCTTCCGTATCCCCCCTAAAGAAGCATGGCGTGTCCGGGTGGTTTATAATAAATTTGCCGCTCTCTCGCACAGAGGAGACAAAGTAAGAAAAATAGACGGCATTCATCGCTCAATGAATGGCGTCGGGATTCACGAGGTAATTATTGAACACCCCAAGCACAATGCCCTGACTGCACTGATGACTGAATCAGAAATTGCGGATATTATCAGGACTTATAAAAACCGATATCTCGCTGTCCAGCAGGATAAAAGGATTGAATCCATCACTATCTTTAAGAACCATGGTGCATCAGCCGGAACCTCACTAGAACATCCCCATTCGCAAATTATTGCCACACCAATCGTCCCTCCTCAGGTCAGACAACGTATGGAACAA